>NZ_JBYTBS010000029.1:0-88928 GCF_058789495.1 Paenibacillus sp. FW126-R14
AAACGACTTCGTCGTCCTTTCAGGACGAGCACGTTTGTCAAGGTAGATGCGAAGCAAAAGTATAAAACTTATACTTTCTTATCTACAAAAAAAAGAAGAAGGCTGTTCAGCCCTCTTCCGCTATTTTTAATGCTTAATTTTGAAGAATTAATTGTGCTATTGCCGCTAAGTCAGTGATGTCGATGATGCCATCGTTATTCATATCCGCGATTTTGTACTGCTCCCAGTTCGGATCGGCGGACGTTTTACCATACCAAGCTGCTACCATAGCCAAATCTCCGATGCTCACTTTGCCGTCTCCGTTCAAGTCGCCCGGATCTCGCGTGATTACCGTAATTTGTACGTTTTGCGAAGCGCCGCTTGCCGGCGTCTCCACGCCACTAGCGTTGGCTACCGTAATGTTCTTTAACGTGACGGTTCCGGCTGCCGATTGAGCGATCGATTTCGCTTTAAAGTTCAATTTCAGGAAGTCGCCATCCGTACTTACCGCATGATTCCCGCCCAAGCTTGCCAGTAGGATTCGAACTTGTCCAGGCGCTTTTTCGGAAGTGACCACTGTTAATTGATCTTTCACTAAAGGTTCGGCAGAGATAAGCTCGAACTGCGCCGGATCAAACGTAAGGGTCAGATCTTGAGCAAGGAAAGGTTGAGTCACACCGGTTAAACCATAGTTCAGTCCAAATGACTGCCCTGCGCCGACGCTGCTCGTTCCGGTTAATGTCGCATTTAACGTGACAACATCCCGAGCTACCACACTGAAACTCAATGTCGTATCCAGCTTATTGCCGGCATAGTCGGCCGCTGTAATATTCAGGCTGTGGACGCCCAGCTTACCGGACAAATCGACCGGCGTTCCGTTCGTGTAAGGATTGCCGTCAAGCGTGATGGATTGAGAGACCACACTTGTTTCTTGATCTTGTGTGTTCAGTTCGAACGAAACCGTTTGGTTGTCTTTATATACGGTGCTGTCAACGAAAGGTACCCCGTTCGCCGTCAACGTATAGGTTGGCGCCGTGTGATCTTTGACCATAGAGTAAGTGTCGACCACTGCCATTGTATCCGTTCTGTACGTGTTGATCTTAACGCTGGACGGTGAAACGTTGATCGTCGAGAAAGTCGGAACTTTTAGCTGGCTTCTGACCTCGGAATATATTTCCGGGGTAGTCATTAATTCGTAGTATTTACTTCCGCTCGCCGAGTTGGCTGTAAGGTACGTCGCACCTGTCGGGTTGACGACTCGTCCCTCGCTGTCGATCAGCTGATTTTTCTGCGGAATATCGCCTTTCATCACATACGTTCTGACATAGGAGTGGTCATGACCCATGAAGATCATATCGACATCCAATTCGTCAAACGTCGGGAAAAGGGCGGCTCTTAAGCCGGTAATCACAGCTTCCGTAGAGTGAGGTCCGGCACCGTAAATGTCATGGTGGAACGTGACGAACTTCCATTTCGTGTTAGGCACGGCAGCAACCGTTTCTTTCATGAATTGTACGTGCGAAGCTCCGTTCGTGTTATTTGTGTTCAAAACCATGAATAGCGCATCGCCATACGTGTAATAATAGTCACCGCTGGCATTGGTTACACCGTATTTGGTAGACTCATTCGGCTGGTTGAAATGGTATTTGTAATTGACATTGGTATCGTGATTGCCGACGGTAGTTGCAACCGGCAAGCTGCGAAGAACGTCAGGGCTTTCGAACGCGTCATATTCCGCTTCGGTGGTCGCATGCTCAACCTGATCGCCTGCAGACATAATAAAGCTAAGGTTAGGCAATTTTGCAACCGCTTTATTTAAGGTGTCTGTCCAGCCTTCCGTATCCTTAGTCACACTGCCTGAAGCGCCGATTTGCGGGTCGCCAACGAACATGACGCTGAACTCATCGGTTCTTTGCGTATTAAAGTTATATGCTTTGCTCCAATTTGTATCATTACCGTCGCCAACACGGTACACATACTGCGTCGAAGGCTGAAGACCAGTAACCGTTACTTTATTGGAATAATAGAGCGTCGTTCCGACTGTAGCTGCTGGGGAAACCGTTCCAGTAAATGTTACTGCCTTTGCAGCGGGGAAGTTCGTGTCAGTCATATCTGATTTCTTAGCCATTTGGACGATGCTGGCGACCGGATTAATGGAAGAATACCAGGTGAGACGAAGTTCAGTTGCATCCGTGCCGGGATTAAGTGCTATGTCCTTAGGAATGTATGTAGCTGCATCTGCGCTGACTATGCCTACCGGTTTTATGTTTCCGTAGCCTGCGAATCCATCGGACAACAGGGGTAATGCTACCAATACGGACATAACCAAAATACCGATTTTGGTAGAACGTTTCTTCAGACTAAATGAACTAAACATTCAACATAATCCTCCCTAAACTATTATCACCTTCACCCGCGCGGTCTTTCATGAAGGCTCTGATAGTTATCATAGTAAACTTTTGTTAAAAGAAAGACTCAATCTCGTGAATTGTTTGTAAATAATTGGAACCCGCATTTCAATGCGATATTCGAATGCGTTTAGCCCAATTGAATCTTCGAATATGATGGATTGCTGGATACATAACCATCACCATCAGGAGCAGACTGGTTATTATGCCCATAGCAAATGCAAAAAGAGATGAAGTATTCAGCCCGTTATCCGCCCTCATTCCCGACAATAATTCCGCACTGCCGAACCCGTAAATCAGCCCAAAACCAATGGCAAACTCGACCATATATTTTTTATTCCGGTTAAACAGGTTGTTCAAGGTGACGAACAAAATACTAAGCGCAATGATAGATTTTATTAATAATACAGGCGGCGTTACAACATGCAACCCGGCCAAAATTAAGGCCAAGGAATGAGCGGCAGCAAATGCGGCCACGACGGCAAGGAGCTGTTTTACAGAACCGACCCCTATGAGAAGGCCTAGCAGAAACAAAATATACACATAACCTGTCAATAAATGCTCCAAACCTAGCAGGAAAAATCGTTGAACGGCATGTCCAAAACTCATGCTGCCCAATTGAATTTCCCGCAGTTCGTTAACGATCACGGCGCTTTGCTGTATTTTGCCTAGCGAGAACGTTACATAATTGATATGCCATTGGTCGTTATCAAAAACCAAGTCATAGTTCAAAACAAAATGCTCCGGGATACTTCCTGCCGGATACTCCAATACCGCCTCCGCAAACGGTTGAGCCTCATTCTCCAGGTCGATGGTCCGAAGCCCCGTCATCTTGCCTTCAAGCGGCAAACTATCCGCATAAAGTTTAATTTTGGACAGCAAATAAGTTTCCACTTCCTTTTTCGAGCTGTTAACGAACCGATTTAACGTTTCCGGCGTCGAGATGCCGATGTCCGGATCGTTCGGGGTTGCAATTACCCTGAGATCATACATATCAATCTGTAATACATATTTGATTTTTCCATTCTCTAATGAAATATTCGAATAAGCTAAGCTGGCATTGCCATGAGCCAATGAAACGGGCGTACACATACCGAACAGCGCAAACATGAACACGATCAGCAATATCCTTTTTTTACTCATCTCATTTCCTCCCAAAATAGATTTACTTGGGAATATTTTACTTCTTCAATGTTTGAGCAGATGCGTAAGTTTTTTTTCTTTTTGTAAAAAAGCTATTTTATCCATTGTTACTAGTTTCATTGACAACGCGTTAACATTCATTTGATAGGATAGCTTATAAGTGTTTTTTACAAAAAATGCCATGGAGGTTTCGTATGTTCGCATCCAGTAAGGTAAGAACGGCTCTATTCATAGCAGTGCTATTGCTTATCTCTGTCTTTATGTATTTTTTTAACCAGCTTCCCGAAAAAACGTATAACGAACAAGGAGGAACCTCTTATGCAAGCTATGAAAAGGCAAAAGTATTGAGGGTCATCCACGAAGATTTGGCGAAAGATTCGACAGACGAAGGCGTGCTGCACGGCTATCAAGAATTGGAGATCAAAATTCTTTCCGGGGAACATAAAGGCGAGGTTCACACCATTACAAACTATTTAAGCGTATACTTAAACGTTCTTGCCAAAGCCAATCAGACCATCATCGTGAACGTCGACTCCGCCGATCCCAAGCATTATCAGGTAACCGTATACAGCTATTACAGAGCCTCGCTGCAATTTTTCATGATTTTGCTCTTCTTTGCTGTTCTATGGGCGATTGGCGGGAAAAAGGGCTTGAAGTCGGTCGCAGGCATCCTGTGTACGTTTGCTTTTATTTTTTATCTATTTATCCCGATGCTGTACAGGGGCTATTCTCCCATCTTTGCATCCGTGGTGGTCGGTCTGCTGATAACCTGCATCACCTTGCTTTTATTGAACGGTTGGAGTTCGAAATCTTTGGCGGCTATATTTGGTACAATGATCGGCGTCGTTATTTCCGGCATCTTTGCCTACATCTTCGGTGAATTAGTCCAAATTTCAGGATACAACACGAAAGAAGTTGAAGTCTTGATTGTCGTTGCCCAGCAAACGGGCATGCAGCTCAAAGGATTGTTATTTGCGGGAATTATGCTCGCTACCCTCGGTGCCATTATCGACGTAGGTATCTCTATCGCCTCAGCCGTATATGAAGTGTATGTGACGAACCGTAATCTTAGCCAAAAAGAACTGTTCGTATCGGGCATCAATATTGGCCGCGATATGATGGGCACAATGGCGAATACCCTGCTTCTTGCCTTCACAGGCACTACGCTCTTTACGCTGATGGTGCTCTATGCCATGAAAGTGTCTTTTACTCAATTGGCCAACATGAATATGGTGACGATCGAAGTGATTCAAGGGATAACCGGCTGCATGGGAGTCGTGCTGACTGTACCTATCGTGGCGTATATATCCTCGGTCCTTATTCCAAAGTTCGAGCAAAAGTCGGTTCAGCATTTGGAAAGGCAGGAAACGATGCCTGGTTTGTAGGGATTGTTGGTGTTTGCTTTTATAAATGTGATATACCAAAATCAACAAAAAAAACGGAGCCCGCAATTTCACAGCGCTCCGTTTTTTTTGTTTCAGAATTGATTTGAATTTCTATGAAGATTTATGTTTCTCAGCTTTCGTATTAATTCGGCAACATGACGATTTGATAAGCCGATTGTGCGTTCATGTTGTTAACCGTAATTGTGACTGCTCCGTTCGTCACGGTGTAAGCTGCTCTCGATAGCCGGTACGTGCCCGGCGATGTGCCCCCGTTGGAGTTATCGACGGCCCACACCTCAATTGTTGTCTTCCCGCTCGTTTGCAAGGCTGCCGGAATGTTCGTCATATTCACGTCCAGACTGCCGCTGCCTCCTCCGAATATGGTTGCCGAGAGCTTTCTTCCGCTGTCATAGAAGCCTACCCCTTGCATCGCGCCATTTTGGCTGGGCGGTGTAACCGCAATCGTGTTGCCGGTAAACCCGCCGTACCATTGGTACATGTACCACGCACCGGATTTCTGGTAGCTGGCGGTCAGAAGCTCATCCAGCCTTCCCTCCGGCTGCCAGAATGCAAGCCCCGCGTGCACCTTGCTATTTTCGAATCTCGCCATGTACTGAATCAGCTTGCCTGGAACCCCCAGCTCGCCAGTGGATTTACCGTATTCATTAATGGTGATCGGACGGTCAGGGATGCCGAGATCATCCTCGATTTTCCGGTAATCGTTGTAGCTGTTGTACCATGAGGACACGGTATCATCCAGCTCATGCCAGCTCGTATAGTCTGGAAGGACATTATTCGCTTTGGCAAAAGTGAAGAAGTCGCGATACGCTGCGCTGTTATAATGTTCAAAGTTCGGACCGACGATTTTGGCAGTCGAATCAATTGAACGGATTTTTTGGAACACGGTCTTCCAATCGTTTTTGAAATCGTTCAGCTTTGTACCGGACGTCCCGTACCATATCCAATCGGGTTCATTGAACGGCACATAAAGGAACTTGGCGCGATCCTTGTGTGCCTTGACCTGGTTCGCGATCGTCGTTACCTTCGCCAAGTAATCCGTCATATCCCGCGTAGGATACGGCCAATCCTTGTAAATATCCTGCATATAAATTTGCACAAATTTACCGCCTGCCCGGAACCATTGATCCGAGACCTTAAAGGCATCTCCACCGGCATGCTGCAGCCCGCCTGGCGCCATCTGTCCGGTCATATCCAAGCTGTTCAGTCCGGTA
Source organism: Paenibacillus sp. FW126-R14 (assembly GCF_058789495.1). Classification (NCBI taxonomy): domain Bacteria; kingdom Bacillati; phylum Bacillota; class Bacilli; order Caryophanales; family Paenibacillaceae; genus Paenibacillus; species Paenibacillus sp. FW126-R14. Next base: position 6,148 of record NZ_JBYTBS010000029.1, read on the forward strand.
AGGAGCGAATCGTCTAACGTCGTACTGTCCTTTAATCCATACAAAAAACCTGTAGCGCCATGCAGCGGCGCACCCGTGGATTGCCCGAGATTAATCGTCATCACGGGATTTGCGGCAAATCCTTGCAGGGGAAGCGCCGTCATAAATAATGCAGCAAGCAAGACAGTAAGCACTTTCGATTTCTTCATGAGAAAACCTCCTGTAACAAATTGGTCATGCGTGACATGACGTTCCGAGCCTTGTGATGCAATCTCTCACCTCTTTCCTCTCGTCGACTACACCTATTATAAGAAGGTCGTTTGGCGGACTGAATGGATTTTACAGGCAAGCATTGGAAAGAAACAGGACAATTTTCTTGGGGTTCTTGTAGATTCGGCACGCGGCTCCAATCTTTGGAAGCATCTCCAGCGCTTGCGGATTGTGCCAATTCGCTATCCTTTCACCGCCGAGCCGACCGTAAGCGCTTTCTCAACCTGTTCGCTAAGCAGCAAATAGACGAGAATCGTCGGCAGACTGGCCATCACCATTGCTGCTCCCATCGCCCCCCAATCGGTGGAGTACTGGCCCACAAATGAAATGAGACCGGTTGGCAACGTTTTCAGATGGGCGTTCGTAACCAGAATGAGCGCCATCGGATACTCGTTCCAAATATTTAAAAAAGCGAATATCGTGACCGTTGCAATGGACGGCTTCACAAGCGGCACCATAATCTGCGCAAACGTGCGGTAGATCCCTGCGCCGTCCATGAACGCCGACTCTTCAATCTCCATTGGAATCGTGCGGAAGAATCCGTAAAAAATCAGCGATGAGAAAGCGAGATTAAAAGCCGTATAGGGTACGATTAATGAAAAATGCGTATTCGCAAGTCCCAAATCTTTGACCAGAATCGCCAACGGAATCATTATGACCTGAACCGGGATAAACAGACCAAGCATAAGATAGGCGTATGCCGTATGGCGGAAACGCCATTGCAAACGGGCAGTGGCATATGCGAAGCCCAGCGATAAAACGAGAATGCCGGCAATGGAGAGAAGGGCAACAATTACGCTATTTTTAAATAACTCAACGACATTAAAAGCCGAAACCGCTTTTTCATAATTTTCAAATCGGACATGCCACGGAATACCTAACGGATTCGCAAAGAAAATTTCATTATTATTTTTCAACGAGAAGAACACCATATATAGAATCGGATAGACCGACACGATGCCATATCCCCATAAAAACGCTGCTAACACAGTGTTTCTACCTAACAACTTTCCCAATGATGCACCTCTATCCTCGATCTCTCTAGTACGTGATTTTATCCCTTGCGATCAACCGATTCACTACCAACGTCACCAGCAGGCACTCCAGCACGAGCATAACGGCCACCGCGCAGCCGTAACCAAAATCGTTTACGACAAACGCAGAGCGGTACATCAGGTAAGTCAGCGTATACGTCGCCGTTCCCGGACCGCCCTTCGTCATAATTTGCATATGCGCAAAAGCATTCAGCCCGCCGACCAGAGCGAAGATCAGGCACATTTTATACGTCTCCGAAAGAAGCGGAAGAGTAATTTTCATATGCGTCACGAACGTTGAAGCCCCATCTATCTTAGCAGCTTCGAAATACTGCTCCGGAATTGACTTAGCTCCCGCATAAATTAACGCAAATTGATAGCCTAGATATTGCCACGATGAAACTAACGTCACTGCAATGATGGACGCCAGCCCCGGACTGGAGAGCCAATCCTGACGATAAGTGAGATGCAGCGCTTCGAACACTTTATTAATCAGCCCAAACATCGGATTATACATCGAGATCCACAATTGGCATACGACCGAAACCGAGAGTACGACAGGCAAAAAGTAGACACGGCGCAGCAGGTTGCGACCGAAACGCTTTTTATTGAGCAGCGCTAAAGCTAGTACAGTGCCAATCCCGAGCTGAAAAACTGTCAGGATGGCAGCGAAGATGAGACCATTTTTCAAAGAAGTATAAAAAAGACTGTCTTGCAGCAAATTTCGGTAGTTATTCAAAGCGATGAAAGTGCCAACCGTAATGCCATCCCACTCGAATAAGCTCCGGTAGAAAATTTGAAGAAGCGGATAGACGACGATGATAGTGAACAGCGCTAGGGCAGGAAATGTAAAAACAAAGACAGCTTTCGCCTGACCTCGTATAGCATTCATAGTAGCTCCACACCTTTATTCCTTAAACTTTTCAATCAGTTTGTCGGTATTGCTGATAAAGAGGGAAGCCGGCTCTCCGGCTACAAAACGCTGCAGCTCCTCGCCAAACGCCGCTGCAAACTTCTGATTCGGCAGCGAATGCTCGACCTGCGATTTCGTCATGTACTGATCTTTGACCTTCAGCAATTTAACCGCCATTTTCGGCAGCGGCTTGTCAGTCTTCAACCCTTCGGTTTTTATTGTTGTCATCGTGTTCCCCGTCGTTCTAAACGTTATTTCTTGATAAGCTTGGGTAAAAGCGGCAGCCACTTTAACGGCCAACTCGGGGTTTTTCGCATTTTTGGAAACCGCGAACCCGTTCATCTCAAAGCCGCCCGGCAGCGCAAGCTTGTTAGCGCCCTCTTGGCCAGGATCCGTCACAGGGAAGACATCCATGAAATCGACGGCATCGTCGCCGAGATTTTTCACGGAGTCTGGAATTTCCCACTCCCCATTGATCAGCATTGCCGCCTTTTGCCCATAGAATAAGGCTCTTGCCGTATCATAATCGGCCGTCACGGCACCTTTTTGGAATACACCTTCCTTAATCAGTTCCGCCATCTTGTTAATCGCATCGGTGTAGCCGGGATCGGACGCTTTCGCTGTGCCTTTGGATAACGCCATCATCCCCTCGGGATTTCCGCGCATCGCGAAGATATCGAAAAATGCGCCAATCGGCCATGCCTGCTTCGCAAAGGTAGCGATGGGCACTATTCCTTTGCTGTTAAAGGTTTTAACCGCCGCCAGCAGCTCCGGATAGTTCGTCGGCACCTTCACACCGTTTTGCTCAAAAAGCTTCTTATTATAAAAGATGACATCCACAGACGGACCTGAGCGCGGAAACGTGTAAATGTGACCATCCGTATATTTCAGCTGATTGCTAACAATATTCGGCGCCAGTTTATTGGTGTATTCGGGATTAGCGGAAAAGAAGCTGTCAAGCGTCAAAATGCTTCCCGATTTGACCACATTTGGAAGTGTTTGCCCGTTAACATCAATAAAATCCGGCAGATCGCCGGTCGCGATTCGCGTTTTCAACTGTTCGCCGTTATCATTTGCCATGGCTTCAGCGGCAATGGTAACATTCGGGTACTTCTTTTTCATTTCAGCAATAGCCAGGTCGACCGGCAGCTTTTCGCTGTCGTTGGAATAATGGGTCATGAGCTTATACGTGACCTGCAGGTCGTCAGCAACTTTGCTTGTGCTCGCATGACTTGCAGCCGGTGTTTCTGTCGTAGATGCTGAGTTGCCACAGGCGGTTGTCGCTCCCAATAAGCCTCCGGCAAGTAAAACGAGCGACGCTTGTTTCCATTTACGTTGTTGCATAGAAATCCCCCTAATTGTATAGGTAAATGATGTACATAGCGCTATGTCATGGCCTTATTATAAAATGTCCGCCCTGCCTCATGAAGGGATAGAACGGGCTTCCATCCGTACTTTTCGTGCCAATCTTATTTTTCGCTCCCATCCTTTTTCCCCATGTACTCGCTAGGCGAGACGCCGGTAGATTTCTTGAACACCTTGCTGAAATACCCTGCATCCGTGTAGCCAACCCGCTCCGACAACTCTTGCAGCTTCATATCCGCCGTATCCATCAGCTGCTTGGCCTGCCGCATACGCACCCCTGTCAAATACTCCGTGACATTGAGTTTTAGCTCTTTGGCAAACGCTTTCCGGATATAGCTGGCATCCAAATGCAAATACTGCGCAACCTGCTCTACCCCAAGATCCGCATCCGCGTAATTCGCGTCGATATACGCCTTCGCCTCCTTTACGATAGCCTGCATCCGAGACAGCTTTTGAACACTATAGTACTGAATCGTTTTACTATAAATCAGGGATACCCATGCAAAAGACTCGTCCAGCGAAGTAATCTTCTTAATATGCTGGAAAGGCTTGAAATCCTCCCCTAGAATCTCTGCAATGTCGCCTCCGAGCTCTGAAATATGCGACAAGCACAGGGAAACTACGCTCATCAGCATCGCATAGGTAAAATCAACCGAGGTGCCGTTAGCGGCAATAAACGTTTTCATCTTCTGCAAGGAACCCCTGATTTCTTCCAGGTCATTTCTTCGCAGTGCGGACAGCAGTTCTTCGTTCACCTTCAATGGATAATAGCCTTGCCTATTCCCGCCTTCGGGTAGGCTGCGATATTCAATGAAACGTCCGACGCCAATTGTTAATTTATGCTGCAATGCGATCGCCGCTTCCATATACGCGCTGCGAATATCCCGCAAATGCCGGACAGAGCCCGAGAGTCCAACCGTAACGGTAAACCGGAAATATTTCTTCGCATAGTCGCACAGCTGTTCATATATCCGAAGATTAAGGGAGTTCAATTCTTCCTGACTGTCCACCCCATGAATCGAAATAATTCTGCCTTCCGGCCCGTTGAAAATCATATGCTTCGCGCTTGGCGAATGGAGATCGCCCAGCACGTTAGAGACGGCGAACCGCCATAGAGAAATGTCATGCGGCTTGAGCCATAACTGGAACAGTTGATCGATTTCTATGGCGGCTACAAGAAAATAACTTGCCTCCACATTCGTACCCTGCTTTTTGAAAAATCGCAAAAACTCGTCTTCAACGGTCTCATAACCGTCGGTAATCAGTGCGTTCAGCAAGCTCTCCTTTGCAAAAAAGGCCTCGTCCTTCGCCTGCATCGCATCTTCTTCCTGCTTGTGAATCTTGAGCTTGAATTTCAGCATGGCGCTGAGCAGCTCATCTTTGCGAAACGGTTTTAGGACATAGTCCTCAACACCCAGCTTAATCGCTCTACGTGCATACTCAAACTCACTGTAGCCCGTGACAAGCGCGATATATAGATCGGGATGGCTGCCCTTCAGCGTTTCTGCGGCTGTAATGCCATCCATCACCGGCATATTAATATCCAGCAGTGCGATATGCGGATGCTTCGCTGCCGCTAACTCAACGGCTTCCACACCCGTGCGGGCCTCTCCGCAAATTTCAAAGCCATAGCTGGCCCAATCAACGAGCTCCACCACGTATTGTCTGAATTCCGGCTCATCATCGGCAATCAACACTCTAATCATGGAACCAACTCTCTTTCTTCCGGGGAATTGTAACCGTAATTGCCGTCCCCGCTTCAGGTGACGACTGAATTGCAATGCCGTAACGTTCGCCGTAATACAATTTCAACCGCTCATTGACACTTTTCAGTCCGAACGATTTGAGCGGTGACAGCGCATTCATATGGGCAGTGACTTGGGCCAGCTTCTCCTCTGTCATCCCCACTCCATTATCAATGACTTTCAAAATAATATGATCATGGTCAAGCATCCCTTGCAGCAGCAGCAGCCCCCGGCAAAGCCTTGGCTTTAAACCATGATAAATCGCGTTCTCAATCAGCGGTTGAATGGTCAGCTTCATAATCGGGTAATCCTTGATGTCCTCATCGATGTCAAAGTTAAAATCGACTATATCCGAATACCTTGTCTTTTGGATAAATAAATAGTCTTCCGCGTTTTTAATTTCCTGGGCTATCGGAATAATCTCTTTGCCTTGGCTAAGAGAGACCCGGTAGAAATCAGCCAAGGCCTTCGTCGTATCCGCCGCCAACTCGATCCGCCCCCGTTCGCAAAGCACAAAAATTAAATCGAGCGTGTTATAAAGAAAATGCGGTTTTATTTGCGCTTGCATTAGAGCAAACTCGTACTCCCGCTTTTTCTTCTGTTCAAACGTCACCTTATGAAGCAGCTCGTTGATCGTGCCGATCATATCGTTGAAGGTTTTGGCCAAGATACCAATTTCATCCACAGAATGGATGTTAGAAGTGAAATGCAGATTGCCTTCGCGAATATGCTTGGCTACCTTGGTAAGGCCGATAATGGGCTTGGCAATATGCCGGGATAGTACATAAGAGCCAATAACCGCAATAAGAATACAGAGTACCCCGACAATAACTATTGTGATGGAATTCGTATAGGTCTCCTGATTAAGATTATGGACGAGCATCTGCTTATAGAGCACCCAGTTCAACTCAGGGATGTGCTTTTGCATCACAAGATAACGGAACTGGTTCATTTTCAAATTGATAGAAGCGCCGTCTCCCCCCGTCCTCAGCCAGCTTTGGAGCTGCTCATTCCCGATAACATGAAGCAGATTGGCCTCCACCTTCGTGGAAACGATAAAACCGCTGCTGTCGGCGATATAATAGCCTTCTTCGCCTTTCATGGCATCGCTGGGGAAAATGCTCGAGATCGTCGATTCTTTGATATTCAAAATCAGGCTGCCCAGCGTTTGGCCGGTATCAATGTCCACGACTCGCTTTCCAATGGTAAGTACAGGCAATTTCTCGTCAATCACCAGATAATTGCGAATTTGCATCGGAAACCACTCATTATTTGGTATGCCGTCTTGCTTTAAGAGCTTCACCATATCGCTTTGCAGCGCGAGCTTCGCATTGTTTTCCAACCGATTGTCCGATACAAAAAAGTTATCGTGGGTATCAATGAACACAATGGACTCAATATCCTTAAAAGCACGAAGATTAAAGTCAAACTCATTCAAAAGCTGGTTGCGCAGCTTCACGCTATTAAAGGAAGTCGTGCTTTCGCTGCTCAGCTCATGATAAATATTATTGATGTTCTTAATGAGCACGCGCGCGCTCGTTTCGCCGTTATTGTAAATACTTTGAATGCGCGTCACGATAATGCTGGATTCGCCGGAAATGTTCACCTTCGTTTTCTGTATGTTCGACTGGGAGAAAATATAATTCGAAGTAAATACCACAATTAAAAGGGGAAGCACGATAATCGGCAAAAAAACGATTAGTATTTTTTGACGAATGACCAGATTGTTGTATAGAAGCAGCAGTTTTTTCAATGATTGGCCCCCTATAACGAAGTACTTCTAGTTTATTACATCAGGGAAGGTAAATAATAGGCATTCACATGGAAATTTCGGGCCGCTTAATTTCAAAGGAAGAAGCACCAACCAACCGCAGCTCGCTGCGTGCAGGTAGGTGCTTTTCACTTTAGCTACTTCTTGTTAATTGTAGAAGAGTCGTACGAAGCTTGCATCAGTTCAATGTACTTCTTGATGTTCAGCGCATCGAGTCCCTTGACATACGCGTCCCAGTCCTTATCCAGACTCTTCGCTCCAGTGACGAATTGAAGCGCATTTTTATCAATATAATCCTTGATATTTGTCTGCATCATGCTAATTTCATCCGCATGCGCCGAGTCTACCCAGAGCGCCCAGTGCGGAAATACTTCCTTCGGTTCTTTGCCGTCATACAATTTTGTCGCTTCGAACAAACGACGCTCGTAACCTGTTCCATAGATGTTCGTGTCCTGTACTTCCGCATCGCGCAGTCCTTTGTATTGGTTGTACTGTGCCATCGGACCCCACAGGTCGTTGCGAGGCAGTTCCCCTTTCGCCAGCGGAATGGTGGCGTACAGCGGTTTCACTTGATCGTTCAGCGCAACATCGCCGTCCTTCGGCTTCCGCCAGCTTTTGCCCTCTTCGCCGAAGATGCCGCCAATTGCGCCTTCTTGCGTATAGAGGTAATCCAACATTTTAATTGAAGCGATCTGCACATCTTTGCTTGCTTTATTCGTCAAGACGAAGGTTGCGCCCGGATCAATCGGATAGTTGTACGTTGCAAAACTTGCTTTTGGACCTTGCAGCGGAGGAACCGGATTGTAGTCCTTCACATACGGTGCGTTCGCAGCCATCTCGGCAAAAATCCAAGGGTGCATTCCGGCTCCCGCACCTAGAATTTGCACATCGGCATTATCGCCGATTTTCTTGAATGCTTCCGCATTCTGTGTAAAGGCGCCCGGATCAATTAATCCTTCAGCGTACATGGAACGAACAAACGCCAGTCCTTCCTTCCACTCCGGCTTATTTGCCGCCGTATCGACTTTGCCATCCTTCATTACAAGGTACGAGCGATCGTCGTCATAAATGAATCCATTCATAAAGTAAGGAATTACATGCACGCCATATGGCTCCGTGGAACCGCTCAGCGGTACCTCGTCCGCCTTGCCATTGCCATTTGGATCTTTTGTTTTGAACGCTTCCAGTACCTTTTTAAAATCGTCCGACGTTTTCGGCATTGGCAGATTGAGCTTATCCAGCCATTTGGTATTGAGCCACATTTTATTCGGATAGGAACAATGATAGCACTCATTTAGACCTGTTAAACCATAAATCTTACCATCAGGAGCCGTATTCATCGCCTTGTAGTATTTATTGGCATCGAGCGCTTTCTTAATGTTCGGGCCATATTTATCAATCAGGTCATTCAGCGGCACGATAACGCCTTGCTGCCCATATTTCAACAGGTCGGTTTGCGAGAAACGATCCACCCAAGGAATAAGCAGATACAGATCCGGATAATCGCCGGAGGCGAGCGATATCTGTCTCTTCTCCGCAGCTCCGTCAAACGGAACAGTCGTCCAGTTGAACTGAATATTAAATTTGCTTTCCATTTGCTTGGTGAACTTATTCGTTTTCAGATCCGTATCTTTATCTTGTTGGGCAAATACTTTAATAGTTACGGGTTTATTCGAAGCAGCAGCCGTAGCAGCTGTCGTAGCCGTACTGCCTTCTGTACTGACCGGCGTCTTCTCCTCATTGCCGTTGGACGAACAACCCGCCAGAACCATACTTAGCATAAATACGCTTGCCATGAGACTACCCCACGTTTTTCTCACAAGACACCTCTCCTTTTTAAATGACCTCACATTGTAATGCCTGCACATAACTGCCGCCTTTCCTGCCTTACTTACGCATCACCCCTTTGCAGTCATTCAACCGCGACCTATCCCTTGACCGAACCGATCAGCATACCTTTTACAAAGAACCGCTGCACGAAAGGATAAATAATGAGCACCGGCAGGGAAGCCACCACGATAAGCGAGTATTTCATCAGATTGGTCATTTGTTGGCGTTTCACCATATCGCTCGCATCGAGGTTGCTTGTTGTTGCATTATTAAGTATTAAAATGCTGCGAAGAATAAGCTGCAGCGGGTAAATTTGCTGGCTTTTCAAATAAATAAGCGCATCGAAATAAGCATTCCACTGCCCCACGGCATACATCAGCGCAAGTACCGCCAGAATCGGTTTGGAGAGCGGCAGCACGACACGACGAATGAAACCAATATCGCTGCACCCATCAATCTCGGCCGCTTCCGACAGTTCCTCCGGGATTGACATTTGAAAGAAAGTACGCGCAATAATCACCTGCCACACCCAAATGGCATTTGGAATGAGAAGCGCCCAACGGGAATCAATCATGCCCATGGATTTTACAACGAGATAGGTCGGAATCAGGCCGCCGGAGAACAGCATGGTTAGAGTAAGAAAAATCATAAGCGGACTGCGGCCGAAAAACGATTTCTTGGACAAAGGATACGCAATCATAATCGTCAGTACAACACTGATGGCGGTGCCGCACAAGGTATACAGAAATGAATTGCCATAGCCTCTAATGACCTGTTGATTTTTAAACACCGCCATATACCCGTCAATCGTAGGACTCACTGGCCACAGCCACACCTTGCCAGAGGAGACAGCTGCAGGCGAGCTAAAGGAGGAACTGACAATGTAAATCAACGGATAGAGTACGACGAGTAAAACAATGATTAGAAAAAAATAGGTCAGCGCCAGAAAGAGACGATCCCCCATGGACTCCTGTACCCTGTTACTAACGACAGCTGTCTGACTGCCTGTCGACTGGACCTTGTCCGTCATCATCCCAACCACTCCTTTCTGCGGTCTACCACAGGCTATTACCTGATGCGCGCTTGGCCATGCTGTTGACAATCAAGAGCAGGACAAGATTAATGACCGAATTAAATAAGCCAACCGCGGTCGCAAAGCTGTAATTCGCATTGAGCAGCCCCATTTTATATACATAGGTAGAAATGATTTCGGAAGTTGCCAGATTCAGCGGATTTTGCAGCAGATACATTTTCTCAAAACCCACTGCCATCATATTTCCTACGCTCAAAATAAGAATAATGACGGCCGTTGGCAGAATACCCGGCAAATCCACATGAAGTATCTTTTGAAAACGAGAAGCGCCGTCAACTTTGGCCGCTTCATACAGCGACGGATCAATGCCGGACAGGGCAGCCAGATAGATCACAGCAGAGTAGCCCATCGATTGCCACACATCGGAGAAGACATAAACCGAACGAAACATCCCAGGCTCGCCTAAATAGTTGATGGAGGGGAAGCCCATTGCATTTGCAATTGTGTTAACAATACCCAGCCTTGGCGATAGAAACAGCATCACCATAGATACCATTACGACGGTAGAAATAAAATAAGGGGCGTAGGTTACCATTTGGACCGTTTTCTTGAAGGCGACATTTTTCACTTCGTTTAGAGCAAGCGCTAATATAATGGGGATAGGAAAAGAAACAACTAACTGGTATAAAGAGATGGCAAGCGTATTCTTTATCAGCATGGCAAAGGCGGGATTGCTAAGAAAGAGCTGAAAGTACTTGGTGCCGACCCAGGGACTGCCCCAAATACCTTTGATGACATTGTAATTTTTGAATGCGAGTACAGCGTTCGCCATTGGCAAATATTTGAAGATTAGAAAATACACGACGGGAGGAAGAATGAGCAGATAGAGCTGCCAATGCCGTTTCATACTTTTTATTGCCGTTTTTCCGATGCGAGTTCGCGCATTCGTGGATGCAGCCGTTTGTACCGGCGCAGCTTGTGAAGGTGTCGTTCGCAGAGTAACTCCTCCTTGCTCTGTTGGCTGAAATGTTTTCGAAAGCGCTTACGAAGGTGATAGACTTATTATAAAAAGAGGCAAGCATTGGAAGAAGGGAATAGATGGGAATTTAGGAGGAATAAACAGGACAAATCAGAATAGTGAAAATGAAGGCTTTATACACATTCTGACGCGAAGCCGAAAAGACCTCCAACAACACCATGAAGGTGAAGATGGAGGTCTTTCTATGATCAATCTATAAGCGCTGACTTCTGCAGCAATTTACGCAAGATCGTCACCACTTCAGCCCGGGTCATCGGATCACCAGGCGAGAATATTCCATCGCCTTTCCCTGAAAGAAGTCCCGCTTTGACGCTTTCGGCGATGCCGGCTCTGGCATAGCCTGAGATTCGGCCCGCGTCGGCAAAGCCCGCTAACAGCTGATCCGCCTCGTCGTCCGCAACACGGACCTCCAAGCCGGAGAGGCGTATCGCCCGCGCGATAATCGTCGTTGCCTGCTCCCGGCTGATCGTATCAAGCGGGCCAAAGGTGCCATCCTCATGTCCCGAAATCAGTCCGTATTCATACGCCCTTTGGACATAAGGGGCGTACCAGTCTGCCGCGTTCACATCGGAGAACACGTTGCCGGCCGCTTCGTCTTTGCCCGGCAAGCCTAATGCTTTAACCGCAATCGCCGCGAATTCCGCCCGTGTCATGCTGCGATCAGGCTCGAACTTGCCTGCGCCTGTGCCGCTGATCATCCAGCGCGAGCTCAGGTCGCTTATAGCTTCCTGCGCCCAATGCTGTTCTACATCACCGAAGGATGCTGCAGATGAACGAACAACTGCAAACGTGCCGTTGCTGGCCATGCTCCGGATCACCACAGCCCTTTTCCCGCCAATGCGGGCGGTTTGAGTTGCAGCGGGGCTGACGGCTCCATCCTCGGTGATCGTAACTCCCGCCAACTTCCCGGTCTCCGCTGCGTTGTCCGGAAGAATAAGCGTTCGTTCCACATAGGAGTTAAAATGACCGAGCTCGCCAGCTTTATCTCCCGCGATGTAAGAGGCATTAAATTCCATTGGCGGAGTGACAAACGCATATCCGCCGCGAGCAGTTGCTTGCTCAAATTGCTTGGCTTTCGCCTCACCCGGAGCGCTAATCTCGATCCGCACCCGCACATCGCCTGATGCCGCTCGCTTGTTCAGACTTTGCAGCGCAGCATCCTTGGCAAGCTGCACGGCGGGAATACGGTAAACGGCTCCGCCGGTATCAAGCCGGAGAGCGGCCTTTCGTTCAGCCATCTCCCGCATGACTTCGTTGTTTAGCTCTACCGTCCATATGTCCGACTTCTTATCGAAGACGACGGAGATTTCGGCATTGTCGCCTTTCTCCTGAAGCAGCAGCTGCTTTAGCGGCTCTGCCTGGATCGTAATGACCGTGTTTACTCTTCCGCCCGTGGATACGGTATTTTCCGTACCTGCGGTTACGGCCTTGCCATTCACTAATACATTCGCCGTAGCGCTAGGCGGAAAGAAGCCGCCTCCTCCCCCGATGCCAGGAACAATCTCCTTCTTCGTATACACCGCTTGAACAGTTTCACTGTCGTTTTTACCTTCAGCTAGTACAATCGCCTGTACGGTCGTAGTCATTGTTAACTCAAAAGGTCCGTTATACCTTTGTGACGCCTCCGTAGGTTGGCTGCCATTCAAGGTGTAATAAATGATTCCCTGCGGCTCATCAGCAGTCAAAGTAATACTAGTTTTACCTTCGAAGGTCGTGTTTGACAATCCTGAAGGCTTCTGTGCCGTATCGGCGTACATCAAAGCCTTCTTATTCACGGTAACGGTTCTGCTCTCCTGCTGTAAAGATGCGATAAGCTGCACTTCACTATCTTTATTCACAGTCTTCCACACAATGGAAGGGTCGTTCGTTAAAATGTAGCTGGATTTCACACGATAAGCTGTATCATGTTCATTCAACACAACGGCTGCCGCCGTCAGCTTGGCCGAATCTACGCCATCGAACTGGGCTAGCTGTGGATAGAATCCGTCTGCAGCCTTCCAGATCGTCCCATCCAAGCCTTCATGCAGCGCACCCTTAATTAGAGTGCCGGTTAGCAAATTCTCGGCCTTGCCTGGTACGGATTTGACGATTTGACCGCCGCCATTGCTGTAAACAATATCTTCCTTAAGCATTTGTCTGTCGCTAAATGCATTGGAAATGGATGCTTGATCCGTGACCTGACCGGCAATTCCGCCGTAGAAGGTCTTCTTGTAGATCATCAATCCGTTAATTGCTCCTTCGACCTGTCCATAGCTCAGTACATTATTGATACTGCCTGCGAGCGCATATCCGGTTATACCTCCTGCCCGGGTGAAGCTTTGGCCCGAGACGTGAATATTCCCGGCGTTCAGGACGCCGTGCAAAGTGCCTTCGTTTTCGCCGGCAATCCCTCCGGCGCTCACAACATCGGCTTCTGCATGAAGCTCTGCATTCGAAAAGCTTTTTTCTATGACAGCCGCCGGTCCGTTCGTTCCGGCGAGCCCGCCAATCTTCACCTGGGCGCCATCTTTATGAATATCGATGCTCCCTACAGCATAAGAGCTTTCCATGCGAGCCATATTTTCGCCGGCCAATCCTCCTGCTGCTTGCGCCTCGCCGGATATTGATCCCTTAAAGTGGGAACGGACTACGCTGCCTTCATTCCTGCCGACAATCCCTCCGGCCACGCCATCCTTCGCCGATAGCGCTCCTTGGACCGAAGCTTGGATAATCGCTGCTGTCGTTTTGCCTGCTATACCGCCGATAAGGCCTGCGCCTTTAATGTTTACGCCGCTTAATACCACGTCCTTGATGTCGTGATCCGTCTCCGGCACGACGCCTGCCGCAGTCCCGTTTGCAGCTTCCACAGTCACGCTTGTCGCTCGAATGCCGCTGACAGGTCCTGTCACCGCTCCGGCGATGCCTCCCGCATTATGCGAGGCGGTAACGGAGATGTCGCCTGTCCGGATATTCGCTACTTGCTTCGCCGATCCGGCTATCGCTCCGGCAAAGCCTTCTGCTGCCGCAATCTTTGTCTTTCCGGTCACGGTAATGCCGCTGATCATCGCCGTCGTCTTGCCGGCAATGCCGCCAATATGGCCTGCGCCTTTAATGTCTACACCGATCAGCTCTACGTCTTTGATTTCGTAGCCCGTTTCCGGTACGACACCTGCCGCTATCCCGTTTGACGCTTCCACAGTCACGCTTCCCGCCCGGATGCTGCTGACAGGTCCTGTCACCGCGCCGGCCACGCCGCCAAGCGCGCCTTCGCCCTTGACCGTTACGTTCCCGGCAACCACGTTAGAAATGCCTGTCGCCTCTCCGGCTATGCCCCCGGCATAATGTGCGGCTGTAACAGAGATATTGCCTGCCTGGATATTCGACAGCTCTTTCGCCGATCCGGCAATCCCTGCCACATAATCCCGGCCGCTTATTTCGAGATCCCCTGTCGAGACGCTGCTAAGCACGCCGATATTTTTACCTGCAACGCCGCCTACATAATCCCCGCTTCCGGACACTTTTCCGCTCACGGTGATATTCGCGATGACGCCGTTCTCCGCATTCGTTCCTGCTACAATCCCTACAATCGATCCGGCTGTAATCCGTGCGTCAGCGAAGACCGTATTCCGGATTGTCCCCTTATTCGTTCTCACAAACCCGAAGTTATTGGCGCCATTGCCGCCATAACTTAACCCGGCGATCTTTTTACCTCCGCCGTCCCATTCTCCCGTGAACGCTTCGAAAGGAATCCATAACGCGCCGGAAAGGTTCAAATCCCGCCCCAGCGTCAGTTTCGATACCGCCATCTTCCCTTCGGCGTTTTTATGATACAGACGATAGAAGCTGAGATCTGAATCATTTAGCAGCGCCACCGCGCCTCCAAGCTGCTGCTCGCTGGTAATGACAAGATTGTCAGCGGAGGACGCCTCCATCATAAACGACATATCCGGTGCGAAGGTCCAGCTGGCAACGTTCCTCAGCACAGGCTTGCCGCCATTGCTCCCCTCTAAATAAGCCCAAGAAGCATGGTCTGTGGCAAAATCCCATCCGGCAACATTTTCCTGCACAGAGAGGTCGGCCCGAGCAAGACCCTGCACTGCCGTACCATGGCCGATCCCCGTATCTCCCTCATAATAGGAGTTGTTCACTTGGCCGTCCCTGAAGTTATAGCCGATGAAGGAGCCGACATAGGAATTGGACCCGTTGGCCAGAGAAGCCGTGTGCCCTACGGCGGCGTACGTTTCCGTCAGACTGCCGTTGTTATACCCGGCAAAGCCGCCCGCATACGCCCGTGTGGCTCCATTTGTGCCGACCGCCTCCACACTGCTTTGGGCAGCATAAGCTTTGGCAATCACGGCGCCCTGATCGATCATGCCGGCAAAGCCGCCGCTTCTAGCATCAAAGGCCCTATTGGAAACTGTTCCTGAGGCATAGGCCTCCTGAATGGAATAATGATCGATATCCCCGGCAAAGCCGCCGGCGTACGAGCCTGCCTTCCCGGATACGGTAACGGAATTTTTGGCGTAAGCACGCTCAATCGATCCGCTGCCGCTAACGCCGGATTCCAAAAGTCCGGCAAAGCCTCCCGTGTACAGCGTCGTGTAAGGGTTATCGCTGGCAACCTGCACGATCGAATCGGATGCTGAGTTTCGGATGATCGTATCCGCCACCCTGCCGGCAAAACCTCCCGTATGGGCAGCCGTAGTGACGCCCGAATTGCCAACCGTCCCGCTTACATTTACGGTACTGCCTGCATTAGCCTGTGAATACACAATCCGGCCGCCTGTCGAAAGTCCAACGATACCTCCCGCATTATAAATGCTGGAGTTCGAAGCCGTAATGGCGGATGTTGAAGCTCCGTTTACAATGTCCCCCGTGTTCCAGCCTGCGATACCTCCGAGATTGGCTGTTTTCACGCCTGAAGCTTCGATACCCGAAGTTGCGCTTGCGTAGTACAGGGAGGACGACTTGTTCATGCCGACAACCCCACCGGCCGAAACGTCAGCCTGATTGCCTGTCCCCACGATTCGAATCGTTCCGCCTTCCGCCTTGGAAAGCGTGATCCCCCTATACAAAGGCAGCACTTGGCCAAAATCGAAAGGCGTATCTGCCGTCGTCTCAGCGATCCCCGCAATGCCTCCCGCATAGCTTGATCCGGCTGACATAGAAAGGGTAATATCGGGGACTGCCGTCCCTTTGTAAATAATGGAGTCAAGGCTTTTGCCGGCGATGCCTCCCACACTTGCCACATCCGAACCCGACTTGATGCTCCCCTTGAATACACCGTTCAGAAGCGCGGATTTATCAAGGCTGCCGGCAACGCCTCCAGCATTGCCGCCGGTTCCTGCGGAAATGACCGCTTGTTCGACGGTCACATCGGAGATGTCCCACACGGCGGATTCTTTACCCGTTTTGGCTCCGATGATGCCTCCCACATTGCCATTGCCCGTAATATTCACCGGATTGGCAATGCCATCATTATGTGCAAGGAGGCGGATGCCGTTCAGCGTATGATCCTTGCCGGACATACCCACGGCGCCTCCCGCATTGCTGCCGGAGCCTAAGCCCTTGATCACTCCGCCATTCAGCGTAATCGCCGTATCGGTCAGGCTTCCTCCCGAAGCGTATCCGACCACGCCTCCAACGGCGGCGCCGCTCGTCATGGAGCGGATTTCCCCGGTGCCATCCACGTTAACAGTAGCTTGCCGTACGGTTCCTTGACTCTCTCCGGCAACACCGCCCGTATACATCCCTCCGGTCAAATAACCTCCTGCCGGTACGGTAATATTGACGTTGGCGATTTGCCCCTTATTCCACGCGGTCAACGCGCCGACGCGGTTTGCTCCTGTTACCGAAACCGGCTCCAGCTTGACTTGACTGATGGCTGCTTTACTTCCTACTACCCCGAATAAGCCCGCCAAATCTGGCTTATCCACTCTCAAACCGCTGATCAAATAATTTTTGCCGTTAAAGCTTCCCTCAAAAGCATGCTGCTCGCTGTTTCCGATCGGTGTCCATTGAGCGGACTGAATGCGTATCGGAGCGGTGAGCTCCACCACTCTTCCGGCAAAATCGAATTGTGGAAGTCCCGTCACACTGCCGTTGACAACGGCCGCAAGTCCCGCAAGCTCCGCTTCTGTGCCGATGAAGAAACGCAGATCTTCTTTATGCTGCGTATACCAGCTGATATTGACATTGATTTCAGGCTGGGTCGGACCTCCCCCGCTGCCTGCTTCCAGCACCAGCTCGGGATAGATGTATTCCGCATGAGTTGTGCCGTATGTCCATATTTTGTTCTGGCTGCTGAAATCCCAGCCCGACAAAACTTTGAAAGCCTCCCTGTCTGCCAGACTGCTGGACAGTATAGGAGATAGACGTCTATAGAGCTTCAACTCGTAATAATTTCCTGCGGCAAAGTCCAATAGACCGCTGTTGATTCCTAAAGTTTCATCTTTTACATAATAGTTGTTTTCCAGCAGTTCCTTATTGGCCGTATCGTATCTGCCGGCGAAGGCGCCCGCATATGCGCCGTTCTCTCCGGAAATTTGCCCTGCCGAATAGCTGTCTTTGGCGGTTCCGCCGGTTATTCTTCCGAAGAAGCCTCCTGCGAAGGAATTGGCGCCTTTGGCCAGCACATTTTTCGCAGCGTAGCTGCTGTCCACGCTGCCGCTTTCCTGCCAACCTACAAGACCGCCTGCGATGGCATTAGCCCCATTGGAAGAAACAACGGATGAAGCGTACGACCTTTCAACCGCACCGCTGTTTTTACCGATCAATCCACCCAAATACCCGTATTCGGTCCCGGTTCCGCTAATGTCGGCGGATAAATCGTTATGCATGTAAGAGGAGGCAATAAGTCCGGTATTCTCGCCGACAAGTCCGCCAGCCTTCGTGCGACTGCCTCCCAACGATAATGTCGCATTCGAGAAAGAGTAGTAAACCGTCTTGGCATTCAGCCCGACAAGACCGCCTACCGTGTTCTGACTGCCCTGGGAAACGACGCGGAAGCCGTCGGAAATACTTGTATTGGCAATCACCGAACGGTTCTCTCCAACAAGACCGCCCACTTTGGAGTCAGATGAGTTCACCGTCAAGCTGCCCAGATTCCTGTTATTCTGAACAGAACTCGCGATCGCTCTTGGGTCACCGTTGTCCATCCCTCCGGCTCTGACATCGTTCAAACCGACGAGGCCGCCCAGAATAGAATTGCTGGAGGAGGCGTTTGCCGTTATGTTGATCGGCGACATATAGTTATCGGCAATGAGAGCGGTGCTTGAGCCTTTGTGATAACCGGCCAATCCGCCTACTGTAGCGTGCGGAGCGTTATCCGTAATCTTCACGTTGACAGCATACAAGCTGCGGATCGGGGTCGCTTCATTCCAGCCAACAGCCCCTCCCGCCGTTGTTCCGTCAGCAGCTTCCAGGAGATGGATGAGTACATCCTCCACATTATGGTCTTGGGCATTCCCGCTGATGGCAGCGCCTACTGCCTTGCCGGCTATGCCGCCAACAAGGGAATTTGCCCCGCCGACCTTGAGAATGGCGTACTCTCCATCCTCGGCGGTTATGGAAGAATTGATGATCTCATTTTCTGTTTGTCCTGCAATGCCTCCAGCCTTGGAAGCAGCACCGGTTGCCGTAATCAGAGGATTCCGAACGCTGCTGCTTTGAATATGATAACCGGCACCCTTCGATTCCCCGGCGATACCGCCTGCCGCAGAACCTGCGCCGCTAATCGTAAGGACAGGGCTGCCGCTGACGACAGAATCCAGGTTGGAAAGGATGCTTTGACCGGCGATGCCTCCGGCAATACTGCCATCCCCGGCAGCGTTGATAATCGCACCCGCAACTGCCGTGTCCGTACCATTGCCGGATATCGCCGCATTCTCCAATATTCCGGCAATGCCTCCAGCCACGGATTGTGGCCCATTCACCGTCAGCTTCGGATTCAGGCCATTCTCGCTAAATACTTGAGGCTGAACGATGCTGCCGGTGCTGCGGCCTGTGAGCAAACCTGCGATACTGCTTTGCCCTTCGGTGGCGATATCCGGATTCAGAATCGCTATACGGTTAAGCGTTCCGGCATTCTGGCCGACGATGCCTCCGGCTTGTGCGCGCGCACCGCTGGAAGCGAGCTTGATATTGCGAATGTTCGGCAGATTGGCTGCGGTAAGCGAAGCGCTGTTTTTGCCGAATACACCGCCAATGAAGGAGTCAGCCCCGCTGGATTGCAGCTTCAGCTCGCTGGCATCCGTCAAAGGCATCGATATATAAACAGTGCCCGAACGGTTTTCACCGACGGCTCCTCCAAGCATGGACTTGTCTGTGGTCGAAGTCACACTCACATGCTTCACCGCGATCGGTGACTCCCCGCTTCCAATGGTCGCTGTCGGGGTCGTCTCCCCGACTATACCTCCCGCTCTCCCTTGAAGCCCATTCTGGCCTTGGGCACGAATCGCTATATATTCAGGAGCTGAGGACTGGATGCTGCCCGCTGAATAACCGGCGATGCCTCCCGCATCCCCAGAGGAGTCGATTGCAGCCTGACTTGCGGCGGTATTACCCGCCTTGGCGCCAGAAATCGTTCCGGCTCCCAAATAACCGACAATCCCCCCTGTATAGGTGTATTCTCCGCCTGCCACTGTCAACGTCCCTGTAAAAGAGGCGCCGTCAATGGTTCCGGACTGCTCAACAAGCCCGACGATGCCGCCGGTAAAAATGCCTGAAGCCAAATCCGTATTTTGCGCAAGAGCTCCGTTGACACGAATCGTTTTGGCGTATTGAGCGCCCGAGAGATTGGCCCCGGCTGCCGTTATTTTGCCGATGTAGCCGCCGGTATACAAAGCCTTATCTCCCGTTACCGTAATATTGCCTGTATTCGATACGTTGTTTGCCGCCTGCGTGTAAGCCTGACTGGAAATAATGCCTCCGGTGTAAATATCCGATTTTCCAGTTACTGTAATATCCCCGCTGTTGACGTATGCTCCCGGCTGCATGCTGCCGAAGGCAAGCTGTCCGCCAGCAGCCCCGAACAATCCCCCTGTATAGACGTTGGAGGCAGTGCCTGACACCGTTAATTTCCCTTGATTTTTGATTTGGAAGCCGGATATTGCGGAAATATTTCCGTCGACATAACCGGCCATAGAGCCTGTATATACATTCTTCGTACCGGATGCCTCCGCTTGAATGTCCACTGTATTGGCAAAGTTGCGGCTAACCGTAAGGCTTCCCTTTATTCGACCTGCCAAACCGCCCGTATAAACCAGATCCTTCGCCTGATTCGTGACCGGTCCGGAATTGACATAATTAAAACTGAGGTTCAAATCCTTTTCAAACAAGCCCGTCAGCGACCCGGCATATGCCTCCGTGGAATTGGCTGCGTTTACCTGCACACTCCCTGAGTTTGCCGTCTGATCGGAGAAAGTAACCGAATCCGCTGCCGCAGTCAGACGTCCCATAATTCCTCCGCTATAAGCGACTGTCCCATCTGCTTTGACGCTGCTGCTGTTTTTAATGACGGTGTTGCCCTCTGCCATCAACAAGCCGGCATTCACCTGACCGATGATCCCGCCAGCCGCTGCGGCTCCCGAGTTCTTGACGTAAACGGCAGCCGTATTGCTTGCCGTCTTCAGTGTAAGCGATCCCTCGGTGCTCCCCGCAATGCCTCCGGCGCCGGCTTGGTAAGTCACGCCGGTAACGGTAACGGGAGCGCTGTTCGCAACATTGTTGAACGTCCCGCTAGCCGACCCGGCAATACCGCCTGCATAGCCAGCATACGTGTTGCCGGTGACTGTCAGGTTCAGGCTGACATTCGTGGAAACATCATAAATGTAGCTGCTATTCCCGCCGCTGCTCTTGACGCGGCCGGCAAGACCTCCGACATAGGCCTCATCCGTCGTTTGGACGGCTATGTTTCCGGACAGCACCAAGCCCCCCACTGTCGCATTTTCCATATTGCCGATGAAGCCCGCATAGCTGTAATTGCCAGTTACGGCAATATTGGAGATCGTGAAAGGTCCGCCGCCGCCCGCGATAAGACTGCCTCTGAACGGCAGGTTCGGCGTTCCAATGGGAACCCATTTGTATTGCGACAAACTCAAATTTCGGTCTACCGCCAATATTTTCCCCCGAAAATCCGTCGTACCATTATTCACAAGCTTGGCGATTCCCGCCAGCTTGTCCGGTGAGTCAATCGTAAACGTCGTGTAATTGGAATAGTTGTCATACCAGGCTGTGTCGGCGTGATCCGTCCAGTTGTCGGTATCCGCTTGAACCAGCAGTGCTCCACACATAAGCAATAGCAGCATAAGAATGCCGAGCCTAAAGCTTTTTCTAGAAAAAACTTTACTCATGAACTGTCCTCCTAGTGTCCATACATAACCATATCCAGCCCAAAAGCTGTTCAAGACAGGCTTCGGGCTGGACCATGGAATTACAGTTTGCACATTATTTTGGCGCCAAAAGCTTCTCCAACCGGATTGCAATGGCAGCCGATTGCGCTCTTGTCAGCACGCCTGCCGCGTCCAGTCCTGCATCTGTTCCCAGAATGATGCCGTTCTTGACGCTTATAGCCACGTCTCTTGCGGCCCATTCCGGCAAATCAGAACCATCGGCAAACGAACTTACAATTTCTTGGACCTCTTCATTGCTAATACGGGCTGCTGCTCCCGCATAATCCAGCAATCTTCCCGCCATGACCATAGCCTGAAGTCTGGATAACTCTTGGTTCGGCTTGAAGGTGTTGTCCTCATAGCCATTAACAATTCCTTTTTCCGCAGCGATTGCCGCACTCCGCGAGAACCAATCTCCGCTTCCAACATCCTTGAATTGCGCGGATGCTTCCTTGTTCATGAGCCCTGCCGTGCGGAGCAATACCGTAGCGAACTCCGCTCTTGTCACCTGGTTGTCAGGAGCAAAAACGCCGTTATCTCTGCCAACCATAAGAAGCTTGGCTGCCGCTTCATCGATACTGTTCTTGCCCCAGAAGCTAGCGTCAACATCTTGGAAGGATGTCTCGTTTCCAATAAACGCAATGCTTCCGCTGCCTGTCAGATTGGCCTCCACATAAGCTTGGTCACCGGACGTATTCAGCTTCCACGGGATGGTCGTCCAGCTGCCGCTGCTGTCCTTAAGGATCACTGCTTTAATCTCGCTTGTCGCTACATCGCCAGGTACCGGTATTTTGACAGTCGCATAGCGGTCATCCTTCAATGGAAGATGGAAGGCCACTCCCTGTCCCAGCATCCGGGCACTCATTCCGGCCGCAATGTCTTTGAGGCCTTGCATCTCAGACTCGCTGTTTTTGGCGATTTTCAACTGAGAACCATCGGCGCCTGACAGAAGCGAATTCTCCTTCAGCAGAACAGAAGCCAGAGGTGTGTCAATTTGGAACGCCTGATCTTCCTTCACGTTTTTATCCAGATGAATGATAAAGGTATGAGCGGATGTATCGTTCGCCACGATCCGGTTCTGGCCGGCGTTCAGCTCCTTGCCTGCGACGGATAAGGTCAACACGCCATTCACTTGCTGCTGAGCAGCCTGTTTTCCGTTCACGGTAGAAGTCGCCGCCGGGATACCTCCGCCAATGCCGCCTCCAAAGCCACCTCCGATGGCAGGCGTCCAAACCCGGGCAGCGATTCTTGAACTTGTCCCCAAAGCTCGTTTATCATCGGTGCTTCTCTTCGCGACGACCAAATAGTCTCCGTTCGAAGCCGGAATGATTTTATTCGAAGGCAGAAGAGTCCAGCTCGACAAATCGTCGTACAGCTTCGGTACATTGGCACCGATCTTGTAAACCAGCTCCGCTCCATCCATATTTCCAACGTTCGATACGCTGATACTGGTTTTGCCGGTCGTATTGTCGATTTTATTCGAAGTCGCCGACAAGGCTTCCAGCTTATCAGGAACCTTCACGACCGTCATGGAGCTGAGATTCGTATCTTCGGATACTTTGTAGCTGGCGCTTACGATGCTGGAGCCGGATTTGATCGCCTGCAGCGTTCCATCCTCTCCGACTTGAACGGCCTCTCCCATATAGCTTGAGAAGCTCAGCTTGGCCAGATCCTCACGGGAGACAGGCACCTCTTCATAGGTAACCTTGCCTGCTGCGTCCTTCCCTTTCGCATATTTCAGGAAAGCCGCCACACGCTTCGTTTCTCCCAGCTCCATATCGAGCGGTTTCTTCAAAACGAGAGCAACCGGCGCCTTAAAAGCATTATTGGTCACATCGACAACCGCTTCATTGCGATTTCCCGCTCCATCCACCGCGACAAAGTTCAGCTTGACATTAGGCTCATTGCTTACAATGGGTACGGTTCCCTCGAATGTGCCGTCCGGCTGCACCGCAATAGGGGTTCCGCCTACAGTAAGAGCAGCGTCGCTGCTGGTCGTGCCTGTTACGGTAATACTGCCATTCGTCGTTCTGTCCCCTGTTTTAGGAGAAGCAATATAGATGATTGGCGGAGTCGTATCCACCGTCAAATACAGCATCGTGATCGAGAAATCGCCCGTACGTTTGTTTTTGGCCTTCAGCTCGATGCCGTAAGTGCCATCTGTAGGGAAGCTGCTCAGGTCTAGCACCCCCGAGCTTCCGCTTCCTTGATTGGAAAGCTCAACGGTTGCTATCGTGTTCTCCGAGTAAACGGCTTCCACCTCTACATCCTTCTGATCGGACAGAAGGTTGATGCGCTGGGAGGTATTCGCCGTTAGCACCGTCATCGAATTCCCCGAAGCTCCCATAGTGCCCGTAGAGGACGAAAGCTTCGGCTTCTGCGGCACAGGCAGCAAAGTTTTCACGGAATCCGCTCGATCCGAATAATGCCAATTTTCATGTTGATCCAAGTTTTTCGGAGGCTTGACAGCCGATGTGACGCCGATCACATAGTCATTTCCGGTTTCCAGACCCGTATGCTTCGCCTGTCCCCCTGCCGGGCTTCCCGAGAGGGTGTCGTGATCCACCTGGTTGGTGGCGGAAACGGCTTGCCATCCGCCAACACGGATATGCTCATATTGACCTGTTGCTTCATTCCAATACTTCTGAAGCTCTTCCCCTTCGAGCGCGATGCCGCCGAATTGCGGATAGCCTGAAAGCTTTCCTCCGGCTGATTCCTGCAGCGCGTCTATATAGTAGCTCTGTGGGAAATCCTTTTGTTCCGCTTTCTCCTTGCCAGGCTTGAAGGATACTTCAAAATATCCGTTACCAGCCGGTTCCACCTTCACCTGACTAACCGGTTCAGGGGCCAGCGGATCGATAATGCGGAACTTCTCCGCAGAGGTTTTGGTCGAGAAGTTCGATACGGAGTGCAGCTCCGCTCTCAAGTAGTAATCCCCCTGCTTGATCAATCCGCGAATATCTTCAACGCCGCCGAGCAGCGGCACTTGGCTGACATCAATGGTCGTGCTGCCCGTACCTGCCAAACCGACCGGCACATTTTTGGCCAGCAGGATTCCCGGGTCTCCGACAGCCGGCACTTGCACCGTTTGGCCGCTGCTGTCCTTGGCCGTTTCCATATCCCCCGTAATCGCATCCTTGGTCAGATAGAGGCTGACCGTATCCCCGTTCTTGAAGTTGCTGGCCTTCCAGGAAGCTCTAAACAGCTTGGAATCGGAGCTGTCCGGAGTCAGCTTGACTTCTTCCAGCGTAGAAGGAAGAGGGATGTTCAGCAGCTTCGTTTCCACAGACTGGTTGGCATACAACGTCCAGTCGCCGCCTTTGATAACCTCTTTCGGAATGGCGATATACGCTTTTCTCCGGTCTATTGTGCCTTCTGATTGTGAGCCTTGGATAAACTGGGTATAACCCGGCAAATGACCTTTCTCTGCGACAGTTCCCTTCGCCACATCAGCCCCGGCTTGATAGTAAACGACCGGATACAAGGTACCGCTTTTATTGTCCTTCAACGTCAGCTCAGGAGCCGTCTTTCCAAAATACTCTACATCGAGCAAGCCGTTCCCGGTCACGCTTCCCATCGGAAGCACATGATTTTTACCGCCGTTGGAAACGGTAATGCCACCCATGCCAACATCCATAGAACCACTATCCATGATGCTGACGCCATCTCCTGCGCTGCGGTATTGGATCTCATGCAGCTGATTTTCGTTCCACGTCCAGGACGTTGCCACTGGCTGAATGCCTTCTCCGATGACTACAAGCCGTGGTCTCTCCTCTTCACTCTGCAGTTGGAGATAAGCAAGACCTTCCGGCAAGCCTTCTCCGGAGGTGCCAAATTCCAGATCGCCTTTCCAGTAATAGGTGACGCCCAGCTCAATCATGATGAAGCCGATGCCGATGCCGATACCGCCATAGATTTTATCGTTGTTCAGTCCCATGAACACACTGCCTAACTTAATGCCTCCAACGATAGGAACTTTCGACGGAATTTGCACCTTGGCACCGACAAAGCCATCGAAATCGATGCGGTTCTTCTCCAGATTTTGACCGACGAAGATTCGGGCGTTGCCGATAATGACATCCCAGCCGAAGACATCGAGCTCAGCCTCGGCCATTACAAACCAAGGAGTCGACCATTGCGCCTCGATCAGTGCCTTAGTCAGCATCTCAACCCTTTTGGACGAAGGGCTTGGGGAATAATCAAGCCTGCCCTCAAGCTTGAAGCCCGACATTTTCAACAGCAAATCAATCGAGCCGTAGAAGGTAGCGGGAGGCAGTCCGAACTTAACATCCACCCCGGCCCCGATGGTCAGAGGCACATCTTTACTGCCTCCAGCAATCGTATCCGCCAGTTCCCGGATAGATCCTCTTACACCTGTCAGGTAAGTGGCGCCGCTGATGAGAATGCCCGGGTCCATATCCTCTGCGCCAAAAGCAATGACGTCAGGCAAAACCCTACCGTCAGACACCTGCTTAAATCCGATTTCGGCGTTGATGACGGCGATGTTTTTGAGATCCGCCTTAAATTTCATTCCATACTTGTTGGTTATGCCTGGCATCTTCTGAACGTAGTGAGTGACATTGAACTCTCCCGACACGTCCCCCGTCGTTCCCTCGCCTTTTTTGATAATCTCTTTCCCTTTAGCGTCTTTTTCCCCTGTTTTCTTGTTCTGAGAACCTAGCAAGCCCATATCCTTGTCCAGATTGAACCTTAAGGCAGCGTCCACGCCTACAAAGCCCTTCTGATTAAAGAGTACGTCCTTAACTTCCGGCTCGAGCACCTTCAGGTTCATAGTGCCGGCAAACGAAACCCCATCCTCTCGGAGCAGGAAGTCGCTCAAGGCCAAGGAGAGGCCGCTAATCGAAAACCCTGGAGTTGCATACATGCTGTACTTGTTAAAATACACCTTGTCGATCGCGATCTGACGGAGCGGATTCATCCGCTCTCTGGCCGCGCCGACCGCCCATTTGAACGCGCCGTTCAACGTGCTGTCTTCAGGATTATCCTTCGCTTTCTTGGCCTTCTCTTCGGCCAGCTTCTGCTTGGCCCGCTCATCCTTCGCGTCCTTTTCCTCTTGGCTCAGTCTGAACGTCTTTTTGAAGCTGTTGAAGAAGTCCAGGGTCCACTCTCCACGGTAGAAGAGGAAGCCGCTGTTATAGATGGTGAGATCGCCATCTCCTTTTACAAACAAAGTACTTAAAAACGGAAGATCGCTGCTCATCCCCAGAGCCTCCAGCTTTCCTTTGACAAAGACGATGTCTTTGCCCTTGTAAGCTACGGTCTTGTTAATAATCGCAGGCTCGGTTTTCGTATCCACCACATATTCCGCTTTATCTCCGCTACCGATTTGCTTGATCATGCCTCGTATTTCAACCAGCATCTCGTCGCCGCTGCCTTTTCTGGCCTTCAGCTCGTCTTCGCTTTGGAACGTCTCGATCCGATAAGCTGCTACGTTCTCAAAATCGACCAGTCCAACTTCATCGAAAGTAGGATCCAGCGCCTTGCTGGCCGCCACCAGCGAGGTTTTAAAGGTCGCAAATTTGGTCACATCCGCCGTCAACTGGCCGATATTGGACACATTATAGCCCGGATATGCCCTGTTCACTTCGGTCAGCTTGGCGCTTGGATTGATCACGTTGCCCAGGGCGTTAACCCTCAGATCGAGCGTGGTTTTGGTGACCGTCAAAATCTTCGCCTCACGGATTCTCGCTTTTTCGTTATCAGTAACCCGGAACGATTTGGAGGTCTTGATGCTGTACATGGAAGCCGTTTCCTCGTCGACTCCCGCTCCGCCCTTAAAATCGATTTCCACCCGATACTCGCCAAGCGGAAGCTCCGGTCCCAGGTTCGCAGCCAGCACCTTGCCATAATCGTCGACCAGATCCCCGGTACGGTATGTAATCCGCATATCCCCCGTAAGTCCTTCATCTGTCGATTGGATGATGACCGAGTCTTTGACCGGCACTTTGTATCGTTTTCCCGTCAACACTTCTCTGAAAAACAGATCGAAGTTAGGGGCTACATTGGCGCTTCCTACATTATATGCCTCGATATTTGACATATTGAGGGTGATATATTTTTCATCCTTCCTGTATGATTCATCCGGCGACATCGCGTACACGTACGTAGGGGTCGCATTGCCTACCGGAGGCAGGAAGATGAATCCCCCTTTGGAGGACGTGTATTCCGCCTTGATATTCTCATCCTGAATCGTCTCCAACTTTTGACTTGTTTCGGGACTTTTCACCGTCATCAAGTACTCTTTCACCGTTGGCCAGGCTCTGCCCTTGGCCTTCACCTTGAAGGATACGGAGACGGTATCCCCTGGCTTGTATTTAGGCTGAATGCCATGGCTCGCCTCTTCCGGCGTAGCCTCTTTCCGGAGAGTCAAGCTGGTCGACCTGTAGGGGGTCGTCACGACTTTCCCGTTTTCGTCTCGGACCATATTTCCTTTCTCATCCAGCTTCACAAAATCAAGGCCGCCATCAAGCGCAAGCTCGACATCCATGTAGGAATGCTCCATATGGAAAACCTCGAGATTTTCCACCTCGGCCGTAATGTTGAAGATGCCCTCGTCTTGATAGGCGCTTCCGTCATCGAGGGTGGCGAGCTGATTCACCGGATCCATGTACCGGATAGAGAACACCTTGTCCGGCTGGATGATTTCCCCGAGGCCATATACGGTTTCAAAAGACTTGACTCCGCCTGGAGCGATCTTATTAGGGTTCCAGTACAGGGCCACCGCAGCGTCGGCGGTGCCATAGTCATTGGTATCCCGGGTAAAGTCCAGGTTCGGGTTCACTGTGTAATCCCATTTCGTATTGGCGAGACCGTTCCAATGTCCAACGATCATCTCGTCTACGATGTTGACATTTTTCTCAGAAAAATTGTTCATCCCGTAAGCAATCACGTTCGTGGCCAAAGGATTGGTCAAATCCAGCTTGTCCTTCATCACCCAGTAAGAGGGGAGCTTATACATCGGTCGCTCCCTCTCCGGAATGCCAGGGTCATCCTCCGGATTGTGAACCAGCTTTCTTTCAACCGTGAGAGGCGCTTTGGAGGCGGTGCCGACCTGAAAGGCCGGACCGTCATTCCCCCCCACCATCGTATCCAGCAAAATTCTGGTGCCCAACTGAACTTCTTTGCCGTTGCTGTTCAGAACCTCGTATCTGACATTCACATTGCCGGCATTTTGTTTGTCCGCTGAGTTTGTATACAGCATCAGAATCTGCTTGATACTCACTCCCTTGATGGTCCACACCGATTCAATCTGCTTGGTTCCATCTTTGTTGGTCACAATCTGAGGCTTTGTAACCTCAGAAAAGAAATCTACGGCAAATTTATACGGATTTCCGAATATATAATCCGTTCCATCGATCCGAAAGGTGGTGAAGGAAGACTGCGGATCATCGCCTCCGAACAGCATGTTGACGCCTTTATCCTTCTTCCTGACTGGCTGTCCGCCCACCGTGCGTATCCCGAAGCGCCCCGAGGTATTGTCGACGGTGACTTTGATGAAGTCATTGGAAATCGTCGTTGCCCCGGCCTTCTGAATTTCTTCGGCAAATGCGGCTACGGGAGCCACACTCATAAGCAATGAAACAAGCAGGGTATAAACTACCCATGTAACGAGCTTTTTTCTCAAGCTTTTCATAATTGTTGTTCTTGCCTCCTTAACCTGTCTCGGATTTAACGAAACATGTTTCCTATAAAGAATGTGGTATATTCCCTCTCTCTTTCCTGCGTTCTGACAATGAGGGTATACCAGCCTGTTTTAGGAAATTCGACGGTGAACGATTTCTGCAGAAGCTCATTCAGGGATAAGCCTTTTGCAATGTATTTCATCTGGCCTTCCCGGTAAAGTCCGCTTTGGTAGAACACATCGTAAGTTCCCCACTCGTTCACCAGGGTCTCTCCGGCTACATCCATAAGATTGTATTTGGATATTTGGAAGGTCACGACATTGGTGTCAAACAGCACCTTTTCCGATTGCTCTGCGGAGATCAGTTCGCCATTCCCCAATATCATGAGACCGTCGCCCGGCAGCACGTATACCTTCTGCTCCACGGTAGACACATTGCCCGCTTCATCTTTTGCCGTATAAGTCACGGTTTGCGCGCCGACCCGGCTAATATCAAGACCGCTTGCTTCCACGACAATGCTGCCTGGCTTGGAGAAATCATCGGACACGGTGAAGCCTCCCAAATCCGATAAAACATTGAAATCCGGTCTGTTCTTCTCGACAAAAGCAATCGGTTTGTTCAACGTAATGACCGGTGGCTTGTTATCGATTCCCTGGATCACGATAGGCAGCTTGTTCAGATTGCCTAGAGCATCGGTGATCGTAAAATAAGTCTGGCCATTCGCCGCAAAAATTCTGGAATAGCTGTAATTTCCGTCCTCATCGCTGATCCGGTTGGTGTAGCCTCCGTTGCCGTCACTCGCCGGAGCGGTTCCCAAGAATACCTGGTTGGGGCCCTGTACATGACCGGAAATGGTTACTTTTACTCGGCCTTTGGCAACCTTAGTGCCACCAATGACTACGATACGATCATCGGGAATTAATGCTCCTTCATCATCCACAAACTCATATTTGATGCTTTCGGGATCGGCGAGGAACGGGATGATGTTCGTAATTTGATCGCTGATCACAGACGTGTTGCCTGCATCGTCAACGATTGTAAAGTCCACTTCGCCGTTTAGCAGAACAGTTGCGCCGTTTGTACCCCTAACGATGTGGAACTCTTTGGCCTGGGCATTCGGCTTCTCGACATTCAGCACAACCCCTTGCGCCATGAGAACTTGACCGTTTGCATCCTTGATCGTTTTGAACGTATTGCTTCCGTTTTCCCCGTACGCATAAGAACGTACGATTTTCGCTTCCGGAGGGGTCCGGTCTATGTTGTATACCTCTGCCGTTACTGATGCCGAGTTACCTGCCTCATCCTCCATCATGAAGGTGAAGCTTCCGTTCTCGGTAAATGTGTAAGAAGATCTTCCGCCATTGTTTAAAATTCTTACAGGCTTGGACGTATCCAGCCTTGCAATCACATTGCCGCTAGTCTTCGATGTCATGGAGTATTCAACGCTTCCTTCAGGAGGCATGCCGTCCAGATTGTCCACCACGACCACAAGCGTATCCTTTCTCGCGCTGTTAGTCAGATCCGTCAGGTCAAAAGAGTAGACACCGTTCTTGGCGATGCCGAATTTATTGCCCTTGATCCGGGTCGGCTCGGAAGGGTTGTTTCCTGCCTGCGGTACCACCCGGATACCTGCCGGAACCTTCAGCTCCAGAACAAAGTTTTCCGGCTTCACAGGCCGCAGCGTGCTGTGTGAAGCAATGCCATATACCGGCTCATCGATGGAAACGGTTTTTGAATTCAAGCCTACAGCCGCGCTTTCCGCGCCTCCCGGGCTTCTGAACTTAGCCTGTAGAAGAATATGGTCTGGGTTTCGGTCCTTCAGCCCACCAACTTCGATAAAGTTGGAGTAAGGGAGCCATCTGCCCCATGAGCTTCCGCCGTCCGTAGACAGGGAGTATCTGTAGCCTTCCTTCACGGAATTTTCAAGGTTCAACTTCAGTACGGCCGTGTATCCGTTGCCGCCATCATCGTATATATAGAGCAAGTCCGAATCACCGGCAGCAGGAATTTCCGCCTCCGCTTTTCGGGCTATCTTGAATGTTCCCGTGTGAGTCACCTTGCTGTTGCCTACGGCATCCTCGCCAAGAACGTAAAGCACAAATTCGTCCATCTCGCCCGGCAACAAGCGGGTAGAATCAATCGTTACCGCACCATCCACCGGAAGATCCAACCAACCGCCGGATTCCTTCACAGGCGCCGGAGCACCCGATCTCAGCCACTGATATTTCTTTATGGCCACACCGCTTAACCGATCGCTTACGCTCACTACAACGCTTTGTTGTTCCAAGGGGTAAGAGACGCCATTTTTACTAAACGTGATTTCCGGAGCTTCGTTGTCTACCCGGTACTGTTTGGAATACGTATAGTACCTTTCCGCGCCCTCTTCCTTGACCTTCACATGAACGGCGTATATCCCATTGATGCTGGGATCCGGTGCAATGAGATAAGACGAAGGGCCATAGACGGCACCGCTCACTGTGTCGGAATTGGCACCACCCTCGGTACCGTAAACCGCCTGGGCGACGGAAGGATAATCGGAAGGAGCAGCCGCAGTGTTAGTCACTGCGTATCTGACGCTCTCTACGTTAATCCCGTTGATCGTGAAGGTGATCTCCGGACTTTTCATATAACTGCCATTCGTTTCAGGCGAGAAAGCGGCGCTGACTTTCACCGAGGAATCTACGGTTACAGCCGTATCCATCTTTTCAATGGCTTGATTACCGGCCTTGTCCACTGCTTTCACAACCAACTGATAAGTTCCATCACCGAACACATGATTGAAAGTCGTAATTTCATCGCTCGCAGGAACATCCAGCCAGTCTATGTCTTGCGGCTCTTCTCCCTGCTTAACCCATTGGAATTGTTTCGTTCCGACGCCGCTGTGCTCATCGGTAGCGGTCACCTGCACCTTGACCTCCGGCGTTGCATTCCCGCTGACCGTTCCGAAGTTGATGCTCGGTTTTTTGTTGTCCAAAAGCAGTGTCCCCGTTGCATACACCCAGTTGGCATCGTCTTTCTTGAAATCGTCCAGCGGCCATTCCGAGTAGTTGCCTACTTCTACCATGGCCTTGTCCTCGGCATATTTAAGTGCATCCGCATCGGAAGCACCGGCATGGTTCGACTTGTAGTCGGCGACCCAACCGTTGAAGAGCGCAGCGTTTGCCGCCTTGAAAGTCTTCATTTTGTTGTATTGTGCAAGCTCTCTCGCCGAATCCCATGTCATGTCCGCGGTCCAGGTGTGCAGATACCAGGCTCCGCTATTCTCTGCAGTTAAAGCGGCTGCAGGCGGCTCGATCATATTAGTCTTATTGTTGGCCGTCTTGAGCGTCACCGTATTCCCGGGATACAATCCTTCCCCAGGCTGCTTGGCCGTTAGGGAATAATACTTGATTGCCGCAAAATGGTCCTCTTCCTTCCCTGCGAACGGATCGGCAGGGCTCTGGCTCCATGTATAATAAACCAGTCCTACCTCCGGCGATTCCCCAGGCTTTACCCCTGTCATGTTACCGGGACGGTAGATGCCTTTGCTGGGCCGTTTTGTTACACTTTTATCCGGGTCAAGGGCAGGAACGATCAAGTCAGGGTCATTCGCATCAATCGTGATTTTTCCGGATTTTGCGTATACGGCTCCGGTAGCGCCTCCCGAAGAATAGCGGAAGTCGACCGCAGGCGGCGTATTGTCAATAGACAGATTCGCCCAGTCGATCTTCGTCGTGGACTTCGGCTTCTTAGGGTCGGCCGGGTTCGGCTTGTCGGTGTTGGCCGTCTCCATCAGCAGGTTGCCGGCATAATCCTGGATGACCCCTGTGTCCGTCCCTTTTGCCTCATGGGTCAGCGCAATCGCTTTTAACAGCGGGGTTTCCACATTGGCCCCGGCTGGAATGGTCATTTTAAACTTCCATAGTCTTGTGTTCGGTCCCGTATTTTCCTTAGCGACGTATTTGGCCTTCATTCCATTATTGAATAAAAGATACAGTCCGTCCTCCGACCACCCATCTTGGACGATGGTGTCTTTGTTCAGCTCTACGGTAAATTCGATCTCTTTCCCTTCATTTAAAACAAGTCCTGTAAGCATTTCCGGCGTAATGCCGTTACCGTTCAAATTATATTGGGGAGGCAATGCGTCCACGATGATCAAGTAGCCTGTACTGTTCGCATTGGCATAATCAAACGGATTGACCGTCCGATTGCTTAGAAAGCGTGAACTGTCGGCGCTCGCTTTATTAAAGCCCGACATATTAAGCGGATTCCCCGCTGCGTCAAAGTAGCCGGCTCCCTCCAGCCTTTCCTTCATGCTGTACAAGTTCTGCGTTTTGGTATCCAGCTCTCCGTTTTTGCCAATCGGAATATTGCCAGTATGATGATCGGCGGCGACTTTATATGTATAGGGAAGCTGTTTGATATATCTAAAAGAATTCACATCGCCCTGATTGTATTTAATGGAATTTTCATAGAAGCCATCGGGCAAGCTCAAGCCTTGCTGTGTGTTATCCGTAGGCAGACCGTAGCCGGGGGGCACCGTGTACAGCAAGTGCTTATCAAAAATTTTATCATTGAACATGGTCGCTCTTACGGGCTTACTGAAGTTGTATTTCAGTTGTATGGATTGATCCTTCTTCAAGAACAACTGCTGCTGCCCTTCTTTGTTAAGCCTCTCCGTGCCGTCGGACGTAAACGTATAATTCGTGAGAACAGGGTCCGTAAAATCGCCAAAGCTGAGCACGGCATCCTCTACTTGAGTTCCGCCACCTGGGGTCTCCGTTTGTATGATGATATAATCATCTACATCGAAGGACAGATAGCCTGAGGTAACCGTCGTATCTTTCTCATTTTTTGTCGAATGTCCCATGAATTTGGACCGCGAAGAATTGTAATTTGAGCTGTATGTTTTCTCCGGTTCATAATAATCAAACTTCACGTATTCAGGCGTTTTACTGGTGTATGCCCAAATATAAGCTCCATTGCTGGTTGTAGAATTCAGAAAAGCCTTAATCCTGAATTTGGCGCTTCCGCCTTCGGCCAAAGCTTTGAGAGCCGGAATCTTCTTAACCTCGATAATTCCCCACCAAGTCCCGTCAACGTGATAGACTCCACCTTGGTTGGCGTAATTTTGGTCATCTCCTCCAGGCGTATGTCTGTCGTCATCGGTTTTCCCTGATATTCCCGGGTAAGAGCTCGGACTCTGGTCCTGCCCGTAGAACACACGCCACATGTTATATTTCGCCAGATCCGAGGCGTAGTCTTCATCCTTCCCCCATCCGGATTGGTTGGTGCAATTGTTCAATATTTCGGCCTGATAGACCATCACATTCTGACATCCGCTTGCCGCCTTCGCTTCCTCGGGCACAATGCCCGGCAATATCGAAGTAAGCAGGAGAAGGGCAGCCATCAGCCTCGCTAGTTTCCCTAAACCTTTACCAAATTTCATCATTCTCTAATCTCCTCCTTGTCTGCTGTGTAAAAATCGCTATCCACACTAATGTCCATCCTGCTCCAGCACCTGCATGACCGCTTGTGTGTCTACTGCCAGATGAATGCCGTTCATTGTGCGTAGAGAGCCGGAAAGAATCCCGGCCGCATACCCGAACGAATCCAACAAAGGCCCGCCGGACATACCGCTCACCAGCTGCGAAGATACTAAGATGCGATCTCTTCCGTTAATCGGGGCGCGAGGTGCGTTCACGATGCCTTCCGTAATAATTGGGGTATCCTTTATGGGATAACCGATGGCAAATACTTTCTCTCCGTGCTTCACGGCTTTCGTCCGCAGAGGTATAAACGGAAAGGGCCGCTCGGTCCCCGAAGTGTCTGTTAGAGGCGACAGCTTCAGCACCGCTGTATCCTGCAGATCGCTTTCTGCAACAGATCGGCATGGTACAACGGTAGCGTCGTTCAGCACGCATTCGATGCTGCCCGCCTCCTTTACTACATGATAAGCAGTCAGTGCCGTACCTTCCGAACGGATTAAAAAACCGGTACCCACATCTTTAAGCGTTCCGTCGGAACGAAATACCCGGACATAAAATATTGCTTGCTCCACAGAGACATATAGGCTTTCCCCGTCATGTTTGTCCGGAGGGTCCGCTTGCGTAATGGAAAACCCGCCAAGAAACAGGAACATTGCCAAGAGCGCCAATATCGCCGCTCTGCCAGTTCGTTTCATTTCGACATCTCCTTTATGACTTTAGTCGTAGGACTTCCCTATGATACCTGACCTATTATACAAAAGGGCTCTCTCAAAATTCTCACAAAAAGTCGAAATTTGTTATTTTGATGATGGAGAATTAGTTAAGTGAAATGAAGGTGAGGATGGTGATCAGGGGATATCTTAGCTGGAAAGATGAGGGGAGCAGGTTTTTTTCCAAAAAAACATATTTGGCTGGCGCGCTATGTAAACTAAAAAGAGTGTCCTCTAAGTCATGGAAATGACTGGGGACACCCGCTCATACTTTCTTTTGCTCAACAACTTTCTCCTGCCATGAACTTCTCCGCTTGAAATCCATCTACTGGAAATCCTTCCTCCAAGGATTGCAGATAAAATTCACCAATACTATATTTCATGTCAATGTAAATCTCATTAATACTGACATCATCACTTTCCCATAGTTCATGCTACTCGAAATGCCAGTCCTTTACTTCTATCCACGGGCTGTTTTTATCCTCTCGTTCGAATGCTGCTCCGTAGTCATTTTTGAAAATAGAGATTAGAGTTGGGTCTTTTTCACATAGATAATAGACATCAAAGATTTTTATGTTGGAAGGATCATTGTTATATTCTTCGGTTTCTGTTCCTTCGAACAATCTCCATCCACTGTCATCGTTCCGGTCTGTTTGCTCGCGATATAACCAACGAATTGTCCATCCCGCTTCCAAACACTTGTTTGATACTAAAGCCTTTTCTTCCCCAATTTCTAACCAGTTCGGATCGCCTTCTTTAATAAATACACTAGCAATATTCTTCGGTTCAAACTCAATTATTTCTCCCGCGTTGAGCGAATTAATATAAAGGGGCTGATTAGTTAATATTCCAAGGTATTTTTTACTAGATAACTTCCTACCAGTTATCTCAACCCACATTCTCTCTGCTCGAGGACTATCTCCTTCTTGATGGCATAAAATAAAATGTAATTTTACTATATCGCCTATTTTTTGATTATTCCTTTTTTTTGCAGAAGGAATATAAAAAGAATCGGGATACAGGCGATTCGTATTTTCAATATCCTCTAGAGTCCAGTCCTTCATAAATTCGATAGTCCCCTTAACGTTTTTTTAAGAGAATTCTACAGTTTTACTTCATTATCCTGCCCATCCTACTCTTTCGTTTAATAGCAAAAAGAGACCCACAGCAACGGGCTGAAGGTCTTAGTTTTTATTAAGCTCTCGATTCCCGACAGTTCAACGCCTTCGCGCCCATATTTGAAACGCAACTTGATCAAGTCGTTCCTTAATCAATATCGATTCTTTATATTTCGCAGGAATTCCTTCATAACCATAGTAGATGCCAGCTAAACCACCGGCAATAGCGCCGATCGTATCTGAATCTCCACCCAAATTTGCCGCCTTTTGAACAACCTCACTGAAATCCGATGAAACCAACAGAATGTGTAACACCCAACGAAACGTATGTACAACAAAGCCACTTGATTCACAATTCGGCAAAGATTTTATGGAATTCTCATACTCGGTACCTGTTACTTCGCACAAGATAGCATCTTTCATTTCTTCGCCCTGAAGAAGACGGTAAGCAATTCGATTATAGATGACACATGCTTCATTACATCTCTCATCGTAGTGCGTCATCTTCGAATGCATCCTTGATATCTTTTCAATGCTAGTCAAATCGGTATACGCCAGCGCTATTGGCAAACATCGCATTAAAGAGCCATTTCCAGCACTTTGACCCAGATCCATATCGGTAAGGAAGGCTGCTTCAAACCAATTATCCTTGAAATTCTCGAATACGTGACGAATCGTGTTTCCAATGTCCTTGGGCCTGGAATGATACCATTCCATAAAGCGACGGCCAATTGGCCCCAATGGTTCCAGCGGGTTTTCAAGGATGCCCTCAGCTACACAAAGCGTCATCATGGTATCATCTGTTACTTCTCCCGGCTCCAACTGCCAAACTCCACCACCAACAATATCCGTCAAATAGCCGTAATAGAGTTGGATCTCCTTGGGTGTCATAAATTCAGTTGTTCCTCCCAAAGCATCCCCGACAGCGACACCATACAATCCGCCTTTGATTCTATCGTGCAATCGTTCATCTTTCATAAAAACCACGCTCCTCCCCTTGTCTGAGGCCATTTTTCCACAGCTATCGTAACCGTAGCTACAATCCCATCAAATCTTTTTCAAAAGCATGCAAGCACTTGCTCTCTTTAGATTTGTCCAATACCGCAAAGCGGATTTCCGAAAACAGGAATCCCAAGCCTTCATCCAACAAAAGTTCCCGCCACCACCTGGCCACCTTCACCGGATCGTTCCGAAATACTCCGCATCCGTATGCACCTAATATGAGGTTCTTATCGCCTTTTTTGGCGAATATCGCCAAGGCCAGTCGCATTCGGTCTTTCATCAAGCGTTCCGCCTCCATGGGGTCTTCTCCTTTGAGCAGAACCTGCCCAAAGTTCACGGCGGGCAGCGTCAAAACAGAAGCAGTCACCGGTCGCTCTAAAAGTCCAAACTGCTCGTTACGGAAAAACACCACGTCCGGCGAATAGATGGCGTAATCTGTGTACATCATCGATTCACAAGCTCGATTCGCTTTATAATAGCTTTCATTACGCAGCTGCGTTTCATATAATCCACTGGATACCGCTAAACTTTCTTCCTGAGCCATCGCTCCGTTTAAAAACCCTCCTCCAGGATTTTTGGCGCTGGCGAAGTTTAGTACGCCGATGCGCTCTTTTCTTGCCTCTGCAAAATCCAAAATCGCCTTCACTGTAGACTCGTTAGCAACAGAACAGGCGGCGGTTTGCGGCAGTCTTAAAAGGCCATCAGTTCCTTTAACCAACACCTTTCCCTGTTCCGGCGTAATCAACTCGCTATTCTCCTCAGAGTGCTTTTGCTCAGTGGCGAATTCAACCCGGTTCCCATTATATTCATAAAAGCCCTGCCGCTGAATCCTCAAAGATTCCTCTGCAATTACTTTTCGGCTCATAGTCTTTCCTCCCCCTATTTCCTGTTTGACGAACACCCCTCGACTTTAATCCCGCAGCAGCAAGTCCCGCACCTCTGTCAGCGCGAATCCGAGCAAATTCCTGCCACGCCATTTAACGGGATTCTCCACTTCCGGATTGGATTGACTCATGCCGATCCCCCAAATGCAATCCCTCGGGCTGCTTTCTACGATAATCCGGTTTTTCGTCGACATGAGATAGTCGCCAAGCTTCGCATTCTGCGAAAACTTAGCGAAGCTTCCTCTTTTGACGATCTCATAGCATTCGTTGTCCCAAGTATCCTTGTCAAAGTTTCTAACTGCTCGCCCGTAACTTTTCATCTCCTTTGGATGCTTGGATTTAAGGATCGCATCCAACATTTCGATATCTCCGAACAATCTTGCCTTTTCGGCCATCATAAACTGCTCAGCACAAGAATACTCAGTCCCCTCCACCTCAAACGGACTCATCCACCATTGACTGAAGCAGCTTTTATCTATGCCGCCATCATTTGGAGGCGTATGGCCCCAGAAAAACACAAATTTAAACGATTGGCCCGCGTTGTAAGCTTTTCTTAAACCCTCAATATTGTATATCATCGATACCCCTCCATATTTCTCCGATACAAACGCGAAGGACGGTGTCCCGCATTTTCAGTGTAATGATCGGTCTCCTCCACGAGTTCATCTACTTTACGCCGAAAAGCAGCCTTCAGCAGTTCTTTATCCAAAATCACTTCATAAACCTGCTGCAGCTCTGTCAAGGTAAAAAGCCTCGGCATTAGATGCAGCGCAATATCGGTATAATTCACTTTCCCCCGTAGTCGCTCAATGGCGCAGGCTATTATTTTGGCATGATCGAAAGCCAGCCCGTTATTGAAAACGATGGAGTATGCTGTTGACGTAGAGCTCTGTTTGGCCGTCACCGTCCGTTCCACGACCGCTGTCAGCTCTTCTTCTTGGCTGCTTAGCTTGAGCTCGTATTCGAACGTTTTTACATATCCTTCCTCATTAAGCTCTTTCCGTTCCCGAAGAAGCCGATAGGAAGCCTTGAACCAAGCAGCGTCGGAAGCGTCATCGCCTGCTTTCAGCTGGATTTGAT
Source organism: Paenibacillus sp. FW126-R14 (assembly GCF_058789495.1). Taxonomy (NCBI): domain Bacteria; kingdom Bacillati; phylum Bacillota; class Bacilli; order Caryophanales; family Paenibacillaceae; genus Paenibacillus; species Paenibacillus sp. FW126-R14. Next base: position 45,402 of record NZ_JBYTBS010000029.1, read on the forward strand.
CGCTGTTAATCAAAGCCATGTAGCTGCAGCTCATCACCCAGGTACGGGGGTCCCGCCCAATATCGCTGAAGGTGTACAGCTGCTCCAAATAAACTTCAGCCACCCCCGTTTCCTCGCGCAGTTCTCTCGCGGCTGCCTGTTCCGTCGTCTCGCCAGGTCGGACAAAACCGCCCGGAAGTGCCCATTTGCCCAAGAACGGGTGCCCTCCCCGGCGTATGAGGAGTATTCGCAGCTCTTTTTCCGGAAGCTTACGGTAACTGTCCGCCTCCGTGTTCGTTACAGTGAAAATGACCATATCTGCAGCCACAGATGGCCGCTCGTAATCTCCGGCCCGGTAATGCTCCATAAATTCGCGTTCTGTAAGGCCATCGCGATCCAACAAATCCAACGGTTTTGCCTCCCTTAACCGACCAGTAATCCAGCACGTATCTTAGTAATACTTTGATAATAACATTTTGTTACTATTAAAATCAATAAAAAAAATGATTTTCATTTTAAACGCAAATACCCATATATATAAAACAAACCGGAACTCCAACGGAGTCCCGGTTCCATAATTGCACCTATCCAACCTGATTCAAATTGTCCTACAGAATATCACCGCTCTAAGCCCAAACGGCTTAGCCATGCACTACCGTCTGATTCCGCTTCGTATAGCGGTTTTCCGGCACCGGCAACCCCAGATTTCCCCTTAGCGTATCCGCTTCATACTCTTCGCGGAACAGACCGCGCTCCTGCAGAACCGGCACTACCAGTTCAACGAAGTCCTCGAGGCCTTGCGGCGTGGCATTGCCAACAATGAAGCCGTCTGCCCCGCCCTCTTCAAACCAAGCTTGCAGCTTATCAGCTATTACTTCTGGCGTTCCCAGGAATGTCGGCTTAGGCGTTGCCACGCGGAGAGCTACTTGGCGAAGCGTCAGTCCTTCAGCTTTGGCCCATGCTTTCATTTTGTCCGTAGCGCTTTGGAAGCTATTGCGGCCAAGTTCACCCAACTCCGGGAACGGCTCATCCAGCGGATATTGGGAGAAGTCGTGATGCTCGTAAAAGCGGCCGAGGAAGTCAAGTGCTTTCTCGATCGATGTGAGGCTGGCGATTTCCTCATATTTTCTTTCCGCTTCTTCTTGGGTACGGCCAACGATCGGCCCTATGCCCGGCAGTATGACGATTTCATCGGGATTGCGCCCCAATGCCGCTGCACGTCCTTTTACGTCCGCATAATAGCGCTTGGCATCCTCCAAAGTCTCCTGACCGGTGAAAATGGCATTCGCCACTTTGGCGGCAAAATTTTTCCCGTCCTCCGACGCACCTGCCTGGAAAATAACCGGCTGCCCTTGCTTGGAGCGAGCCACATTCAGTGGACCTTTGACAGAGAAAAACTCACCTTTATGATTCAAAGTGTGAAGCTTCGCCGGATCGAAGAATACGCCCTTTTCTTTATCACGCACAAAAGCATCATCTTCCCAGGAATCCCAAAGTCCTGTTGTAACTTCCAAGTATTCATTAGCAATCCGGTATCGCTCAGCATGAGCCGGATGCTGGTCTTCCCTCTTGCCATAGTTGAGCGCAGAGCCTTCCAAGGGAGACGTCACCACATTCCACCCCGCTCGGCCTCCGCTAATTAAATCCAGGGAGCCGAATTGCCGGGCAACCGTAAAAGGCTCGCTATAGGAAGTTGACAAAGTCCCTACCAGACCGATTTTGGAGCTAATTCCGGCCAACGCGCTCAGTATGGTGAGAGGTTCAAACCGATTTAGAAAATGAGGAATGGATTTCTCCGTAATATACAGACCGTCTGCAATGAAAACGAAATCGAACTTGCCTTCTTCTGCTTTCTGCGTCCATTTCTTATACAGCTCAAAATTCACGCTAGCGTTTGTAATAGCATCGGGATGTCTCCATCCGGATATATTTCCTCCAACGCCGTGCAGCATGGCACCTAACTTCAATTTTTTCTTGCTCATATCTCTTTCCTCCTAAGACTTTATGTGATTAAAACGCGATAGCGAAAAGGTATTCAGTTCCGCTGTGTTTGTCACTTGTTGAATAAGATCGGCGAGCAGCGAACCGACAGCACTTGCGAATTTGAATCCATGCCCCGAAAACCCGCCGGCCAATATAACATTCGCATAAAACGGATGACGGTCAATGATGAAATGCTCATCGGGAGTTAACTCGTATTTGCAGACTGCTCCTCGCAACAGCTCGCCTGTTGACTGAGGCAGGTAAGCGGATAACGTGCGGCGCAGATCACCTTCATCCTCTTCGAGGTAGCCGAACGGCGATGCCTGCTCCCCAGGAACCCAAGGTATTCCCCCGTCATGGCGGCCGATTTTGATACCGGCGCCGTTAATGCTGGGAAAACCGTAGTACCCTCCCTCTTCCGTTTCAAGCGTAAATCCCGGAAAAACGCCCGCATCGTAAAGATTGAGCTTAGTCCGAAACCAACCCACCGTTTTGCGAACAGCCCGTATCGGCAGTGTGACGAAAGGTTCTAAATTCTTGAACCAGGCTCCGGCCGTTATAATCAATTGATCCGCTGAAAACACTCCAGCGCGCGTACGCACACGGATACCTGATCCATCCGCCTGAATATGCTGAACCGGATTATAAGGCAGCAGCATGGCTCCTTCGGCCAATGCCAACTTACGGTAAGCGGCGATACATTGCTCGCTATATAAATATCCGGCATTCGGCTCATACATCGCTTCATAAGATTCAGGCAGCACGATCCCTGGCCAACGCCGGTGAACCTCGGCTGCATTCAACATTTCCACTTGCACCCCTGCCTCATCGCAACCAGGCAATCTGCTTGTGAATTTGCCCGCAGATTGATCGGCCATATTGAGTACGCCGGAGCGAACAAGCAGCTTTTGGCCGCTGGCCGTTTCGAGCTCCCTCCATAAGCGGTCGGCGTCCAACGCCAAGTTCATATAGGACCTGCCTCCGCTGTAAGCATGACGGATTAGCCGAGGCTCTCCATGATGGCTTCCATGTTCGTGCGGAGGATCAAACGAATCGATCATCAAGGTGCGGATTCCCCGCTTAGCCAAATAATAGCCTGCGCTCATGCCCATGGATCCGGCTCCGACAACGATGACTTCAAACGAATTTTTCATCCCTGACCTCCTCCAAGACTGCCGCTTCGATTCGCCAGAAAAAATTGCAGAATCTCCGATTGCTCGCTATTCAAACTGATCAAATTTGTCTGCAGAGCGACGCTTGCTGCCCCAGCTAAATCTACGGGATATAGAAGCTGCTCGCGCACTTCCTTATAGACGCACAGACCCGGGAGGAAGCAGAGACCGGCCTTATTCAATACGAGCTTCTTGGCAGTCTCTGCGTTATCGGTTTGAATTTCAATGGCCGGAGGTTTATCCAAACTTTGAAACAGCCTGTGAATTCGAAGCCAATCCAGCGAGCCGCATTCAAAAAAAACGAAGGGCTGATCGACGATCAAATCAAGAGGCACTTCTTTTTGCCCTACGAGAGGATGGTCCGCATAAGCGTATAAACGAATAGGGTCTTCGTAATATTTGACCGAATGCAAATTGGGATGGCTGACATTGCGGACGAAACCGATATCGAGCTCTTTGTTCAGAACTTTAGCCATAATTTCGTCGGTCGTCGCTGTGGTCAATTTGATTTGAAGTCCCGGAAACTGATGTTTCAGCTTAGGAAGCAATTCCGGCAGCATATAGTTGGAAGCGGACACGGTGCAGCCCAGTCGAAGCTCTTGCGGATCCGTCCGCTGGCGCTGTATGTGCTGCCTGCCTTTCTGATACACTTGCAGCAGCTGCTGCGCATAAGGTAAAAACTGCCTGCCCTTCTCCGTCAGCTGCACTTGCTTACCCAAACGGTCGAACAGCCGAATGTCCAGCTCGCGTTCGAGCGATTGAATCCGGGCCGTAACCGAGGGTTGTGACAGGAACAAAACTTCCGCCACTTTATTAAAACTGCCATAGTGATACACATAAACAAACGCCTCAATATTCTCAATATTCATACGCGGTACCCCAGATCCTAATAGAATAAGATAAGTCAGAAACCAAGCACAAAAAGACCTCCGAACACTTCATCTGACCATAGGTAGATGAAGGCTTCACAGGTCTCCGGCTGACCGGTTGACAGCTATTGAATTATCCTATACTTTACCGAGTATTACCAAGTATGTCAATCGGAATTTATACATTTAAACCAGAGGATCGTGGCAAGCCACGAAATGCTCTTGGCCTACTTCGCGGAATTGCGGTTCTTCCGCAGCACATCTTGCGGTCGCAGCAGGGCACCTTGTGCGGAATCTGCAACCACTCGGGGGACTAGCCGGTGACGGAATTTCTCCCTCAATCGCTTTGAACGAGCGCTGCCCCAGCGGATCGGCAACCGGGATCGAAGCCACTAGCGCTCTTGTATACGGGTGCGCCGGATGGCGGAACAACTGCTCGCTGGGCGCAATTTCAATCAGCTTGCCCAAATACATGACACCGATACGGTCAGACACATAACGGACAACATGCAAGCCATGACCGATAAACAGCATCGTAAGATCAAGCTGTTTGCGCAGCTCTTGCAGCAGATTAATAATCTGCGCTTGAACGGATACATCGAGAGCCGAAACCGCTTCGTCCGCCAGTAAGAATTTCGGCCCCAGAGCGATCGCTCTCGCAATGCCGATACGCTGGCGTTGCCCGCCTGAAAACTCATGCGGATAGCGGTCATAAACACTTGGATCAAGTCCCACAAGGCGCAGCAATGTCTCGATGGATTCTCTCTTTTCCTTGCCCTTCCGTACACCATGCACCGCAAACGGTTCGCCGATAATATCCCCTACCATCCATCGGGGATCGACGGAGCCGTGAGGATCTTGGAAGATCATCTGCATATCCTTCCGTTGTTGGCGTAAAAGGGAGCCTGACAATGCGCCCAGGTCTTGATTTTCAAATAAGACCGTACCGGAGGTAGGTTTCTCCAAATGAAGCAGCATTCGCCCAAGCGTCGACTTGCCGCTGCCCGATTCGCCGACCAGACCGAACGTTTCGCCTTTTCGAATCGTGAAGGATACATCTTCGACAGCTTGAATCCACTTCCGATCCCTTGAAAGGAAAGAGCTTTTCAACGGATAATGCTTCGTTACATGACGCAGCTCAATAAGCGGTCCATCCTCCCGCTTGGAGTTAACCTCTTCAAGAACAGAACGCTCGCGAACTTCAACTTCAGGAACTTGTTCCGCTGCATGGGCATCTTGCAGTTCCGGCAGGTGATCAGCATACCAGCAAGCCGATTGACGGCCGCCTCTATCTTCCAGCGCCGGAGCCTCCCTGGTGCACAATTCTGTCACAAAGGCGCAGCGGGGATGAAAACGGCATCCGGATGGGAGACTGTTCATACCGGGTATCGAACCGGGGATTGCATAGAGGGGCTGAGCGCGATCGCTGTCTAGCGTTGCAATAGAGCGCAGCAGCCCGAGCGTATACGGATGCCGTGGCCGGGCGAATAAATCCACAACTGCCGACTGCTCGACGATTTGACCGGCATACATAACGATGATTCGGTCCGCCATCTCTGCCGCAACCCCAAGATCGTGGGTGATCAGCAGGATGGACATGTTATACTCACTCCTCAGCTCTTGCAGGAGCTGCAAAATTTGCGCCTGAATCGTCACGTCCAGAGCGGTTGTCGGTTCGTCTGCAATCAGCAGCTCCGGTTTGCCGCTTAGAGCCATCGCGATCATAGCTCGCTGCAGCATCCCTCCAGACAGCTCTCCTGGATACTGCTTAAGCCGAAGCTCCGGCTCCGGGATGCCTACCCGCTGAAGCAGCCGGACAGCTTCCTCCTCTGCCTCTCGGGCAGTAATATGACGATCATGGCGTCTAATGGTCTCCGTAATTTGGCTGCCAATTGTAAAAACAGGATCAAAAGCCGCCATTGGCTCTTGAAAGACCATCGCAATTCTTTTCCCCCGCAGGGAACGCAGCTTTTGCAGTGGAAGCGCCGTGACATCGACATCGCCGAGCTTGATCGTACCGGAGGTAATCTCCCCGTTCTCATGTTCAATTAAGCGCATGATCGCTTTGGAGGTCACGGACTTTCCGCTTCCTGACTCCCCGACCAAACAAACAATTTCACCGGACTGAATGGAGAAACTTATCTCGCTGACAGCCTGCACGACATTCCGATTCGTTGCAAATTGTACGCCAAGCCGGTCTACGGATAGTAATGCACTCATCCTCTACGCCCTCCTATGACTGCCGTTTCTTGGGATCAAGCGCATCGCGCAGTTCATCGCCGATTACATTGACGGACAGGACGAACAACGTTATGGCCAACCCCGGAAACGTGCAAATCCACCATGCTACCGTCAAGTAGCCCCTGCCTTGAGATAGCAGCGCCCCCCAATCAGGAATTTCTTTTAATACGCCAAGCCCCAGAAAACTAAGACCGGACCCGGTCAGTATCGCTGTTCCGACGCCTATAGCCGCCATAACGAGCAGCGGAGAAAGAGAATTCGGCAGAACATGCTTCATAAACAAAGAAAGCTGTGTAGCCCCGATCGAGCGGGAAGCGGTAATGAACGGCCGATTTTTGACGCTGAGAATTTGCCCGCGCATGACACGGGCATAGTTAGGAACTGCCGCCAAAGCAACAGCGAGTACAATATTCCAAAGCCCAGGGCCGAGTGCCGCAGCAATCGCGAGCGCCAGCAATACGCCGGGAACCGTCATGACGATATCATTGAGCCGCATCAGTATACGGTCCGTCCATCCTCCGAAATATCCCGCACATGCGCCGATCAGCCCTCCCAGCAGTCCGCCTACAAGAACAGAAGCAAAACCGATGAACAGCGACTCCCGGGCGCCATACACAATAAGACTGAACACATCCCGGCCAAAATAGTCCGTCCCGAGCAAATGAGCCGCTTCGGGAGCACGCAAAATCTGATCCGTTTGCATGTCGGTCGGCAAATAAGGCGCAATCCATTGCGGCACTATGGCACAGATCATCAGAAATACAACGACAACCGTTGACGCATACAGGATGAAACGTGAAGAGCTCAGTTTCAGTTTCTTGCGGTGAATGGTCAGGCCGTTTTGTTTCACCCGCCACAAAGGTTTCGCAGTGACGACTTCCCTCATCCTAGGCAACCTCCTTTAAAGCTTTCGTTAGAAAACTGATTTGGTAAGCATAAACTTAAGTTTGGAATCGTCTGACCCGGGGATCGATATAGGCGTACGAGATGTCGACAAGTAAATTCACCAGGACGTAAACGATTGCGGAGAATAAAATTACGCCCTGCACTACCGGCAGATCCTTCGCCATAATCGCGTCTGCAATAATTCTGCCGACGCCTTGCCGGGAAAATACCGTCTCAATGACAACCGTGCCGGCGAGCATCTCGCCGACTAGAATGCCCAGCATGGTAACTGCCGGGATTAATGCGTTGCGCAGCGCATGGCGGTACATCACCGAGCGCTCCAGCAAGCCCTTGGCTCGCAGCGTAGTAATGAATGCTTCCCCGAGCACTTCCAGCATGGAATTTCTAACCATTCGGACGATAAAGCCCGCTCCCAGCATACCTAATGTAACGGCTGGGAGAACCAGCGTTTGCCAGCCGTTAGAGCCAAGAGCCGGCAGCCATCCAAGGGAAACGGAGAATATCAAGATAAGCAAAATTCCTGACCAGAAGGTCGGCATGGAAATGCCGAACAACCCGACAATTCTGGCGATGATATCGATCGGTTTGTTGCGATGAATCGCCGATAACACGCCCAGCACGAGCCCGACGGTAATCGACACCAGCGAAGCCGCAGCCGTTAGCGCCAATGTCGCTGGGAAATGCGTCATAATTTTGGGCAGCACAGGCTCTGAGTTCAGTAACGAATTGCCGAAATCCAAGACAAGAACGTGGCTGAAATAGGTCGTAAACTGCTCGGCAAACGGCCGGTCTACCCCAAGCTGATGGCGCAAATTCACAATGGCTTCAGGACTCATTGTGCTCGGATCGATCATATTCATCACAACATCACCGGGCAGTACATACAAAACGCAAAACACCAAGATGGAAGAACCGAGAATAACGCCTAAAGAGCTGACAAAACGGATCGCTAATGCCTTTACCACCCGAACGGCCTCCTTACTTTTTGAGGATAGACGCGTCATTGAACAGCGGATAACCTAATGAATCAAATTTGATGCCACTCACATTTTTCGAGGCTGCTACGGTGTAGGGGAAAATGTAAACAGGAATAATGACCGCATTGTCAATGATATAACGCTGTACATTCTTGTAAATTTCCTTGCGCTTCCCTTCATCCGCTTCTACAGCTCCTTGTTCAAGCAGTTTATCAAGAGCCGCATCCGATAAATGGGAGAGTGACGGACGAGCATTCGGCGCCGTTGTGTGGTAGAACGAATTTAAGGCAACCGGGTCTGAATTCACCTGGCTGTTGCCATAGAGATCGTAGGCTTGGGCCGTATAAATAACACTCTGAACATCTTTGGTTATTTCGACTTCTACGGCGACTCCGACTTTCTTAAGCTGCTGCTGGACGATGGCGGCAATATCGTTGCGCTTTTCCCGATTCGGCGAACCGTCTACATAATGCAGCGTCAGCTTTTTCCCGTCTTTCTCGCGTATCCCGTCTGCTCCTTTAACCCAGCCCAATTCATCAAATAAACGATTTGCCTTGTCAAGATCGGGTTTAACCTTATTTTCAAGGGAAGCATCGTAACCGAAAATCGTTGGTGTCAAAGGCGACCATGCGCGTTGATAGGTGCCCAAATATAGCGTCTTGACAATAGCATCGACGTCAATTGCAGATTGTACGGCCTGGCGCGCCTTCACATCATTCCAAGGAACTCTGCTTTGATTAAAAAAGAGCGTATACGGCAAGCCGCTTGTGTTTACTTGCAGAAGCTGAAGCTTGGCATCGTTTTTCAGCGCCACGGCATTTTGCGGAGGGATGGTTTCTGCCGCCGTCACTTGACCGCTCTGCACGCTGCCGAGCCGGGTTGCTTCTTCAGGAATAATTTTGAATGTGATCGCATCCAAATACGCTTTGCCTTTATTTTCAACCAGCGAAGGGGCCCAATTATAATCTGGATTTCGCTCGACTTTGATTTCGGAATTGTCTTCCCATTTAACGAATTTGAAGGGCCCTGTACCGACCGGATTTCTGCCGAATTGATCGCCGTATTTCTTAGCGGCTGTAGGCGATACGATCCCCAGCATCGCTTGACTCAAATTGCCCAGAAAAGCGACCGATGGCGACTCCAGATTCAGCTTGATCGTATATTCGTCAATCACTTCCGAAGATTTGTATGGCTTAAGCAGTGCGGAAGCATTAGCTGCTTTCGTGGCTGGATCAAGAATACGATCGTAGCTGTATTTCACGGCTTCCGCATTAAACGGCGTCCCGTCTTGGAATTTCACATCCTTGCGCAGCTTGAACGTGTAGCTTTTACCATCCGGCGAAATCGACCATTCCGTTGCCAGCCAAGGTTTAATCGTGTTGTCCGGCAGCTGCACAACCAGATTGTCATAGATCGTCCGGAATACTCTGACGGCAACGGCCAACCCGCTGCGGTGCGGATCAAGCGAATCCGGCGAGGTTGCCAGCGCATAGGAGATTTCACCGCCGCTTACTGCCTGCCCGTTCGCTGAAGCATTAGCGGAGCTTGCCGGCGATGCCGATTTGTTTTCGCCGCCGGCTCCTCCGCACGCGGATAAAACCGTAACGGCAGCTGCCAGCAGCAGCGTGATGGGGATAAAACGTAATTTCTTCATTAATGAGCACACTCCAATGTCAAATAAATAAATCAAGCTGACCAAACACTGCTTGCAATCTCCCGTCGAAGCACTGGGGCAACTTCTTCGGCAAACCATGCCATCTGCTCCCGTTGTTCAGCTTCCGTCAAGCCGTCCACACTGATCGACATGACCTGGTGGCCGTAAGCGGCCTGATAGGTCAATATTTTCTCGATAACACGCTCAGGACTGCCCACGAGCAGCGGCCCGTTTGCTAAGTTATCCTCCAAACTGGTAAAAGGCGATTGGTTATGTTTCGCTGAATCCGTGGAATGAAAAGCCTCATAATACGGGCGAAAGCGCCGAATCGCTTCCTCAGTCGTTTTCGCCAAATATAATGTGCCTGCTCCCGCTCCAACCGTAGCACGCCTAGGATCATGTCCGTAATAAGCCCATCTCTCACGGTAGTGATCGATCAACGCCTTGTACTTCGGTAACGGATGAAACGTATTGGAGGAAAAAATCGGTTCCCCATATTTGGCGGCAAGCTCCGTGGAGAGCGGCGATGAGGCGCTGCCGTGCCAGATCGGAATCGACGCTTGAAGCGGTCTTGGCACAACGGTAACGCCCTGCAAAGGGGGACGATACTTGCCTTCCCAATTGACATTCTCTTCGCTCCATATTCGTTTGAGCAGGGCATACCTTTCAGCAAGCGAATCCCACTGCTCTTCTTCTTTGATGCCAAATAGCGGATAATGCCTCGGGTCATTGCCTTTGCCGATAATCAGTTCCAGACGTCCTCCCGAAAGGTGATCCAACGTCGCATAGTCTTCGGCAACACGAACTGGATCCAGAACGCTGAGCACCGCAACCGTTGTCAGCAGACGAATGCGCGAAGTATGCGCAGCAATCGCTGTCAGGAGCACGGCCGGTGAGGAAGAAAGAAACGGAGGCCCATGTCTTTCCCCGATACCGTAGGCGTCAAATCCGAGCTTTTCGGCGTAAATCGCCTGCTGGAGTATGTTCTGAAACTTCTCTTGCGTTGTCAGCGTTTCACCGGTAACCGCATTGCGGATATTCATCACTAAGCTAAATAAAGCGAATTTCATAACCCTCCTCCTTGGTGCTTACGAATTCTCTGAGCGTGCAGCTGAGGGTTCACAATTTTACGCAGCAAATACATCGTGCCGTCGCCATTGCCCCGGTCAATGGCATCGATGCGCTCGTAACCTTTTCGTTCGTACATATCCAGCAGCCATGGATGCTTCTCTGCTGTGGCAAGTGTGACAGCCGACACGCCGAGCTCATCGCGAATGACGGCTTCCTCTACCCAAGTCAGCAGCTTAGTGCCAAGCCCGCCGCCTTGCGCATCGGGATGGACCGCAAACCATTTGAGAAACGGATACTCACTGCTCCACTTGTTGGCGCCATCTTTGGATAAGGTTAGCGTAGCGGCAATCTGTCCGTCTTTTTCCAGAACATAGCAGGCATTCTTAACGATATTTTCTTCGACTAATGCCAAATCGGCATGCGCTGCGGGCCATTGCAGCTTCAGCTCGCGTATCGTGATATACGCATCGTAGACGATCTCCACAAGCCGCCCGGCATCCTCGGGTTGAGCAAGACGATAAACTTCGCTCATGAAGAGCTCACCTCATGCTCATTTGCGGTAGCAAAAAAATGCTTAATCCGTTCTATTTGGTTTAAATGGGTATTCACATGCTTTGTAAAGCCCTGAATAATGTTTGTTACGCTGACTGTGTCGCCTTTAGCATTTATGCCGGACTTTTGCCATTCCTCATCGTTAAGACGATAAAATAATAAGCCGTTATACTGGAGCAATTGATTAAATATCGCCAAAATATCGGCTGCATCACCGTCATTAGCCCTTTGCCCGCTAACCCAGGCGTCCTGGTTAAAAGCAGGCAGCCGGACCGTCGTCCCCGCCAAAATATCGCGAATTCGGAATGAAATCACAAGGCTATGATCCGCAAGGTGGGCCAAAACCTCTGTCACGCTCCAAGAAGCAGGAGCCTTCTTCCAAATGAGTTGTTCCCTAGTCAGTCCTTCCACAGCCTGAAGCAATTGGTTATGCGTAGCCAAATAGGCTTGAATGTCTTGTTGACTCATCTCGTATCCTCCTTATAATGAATAGTTCAAATGCTGCGAGTGCTAGACGGCCGCTTCCAGACTGTTCAAAGCTTCTGCCAGACGCTCATAAGAACGGACTCTTTCTGCGAAATCCTCGATTCTAGTCGTAACGATGAACTCCTCCACGCCTGTAAGCCGCTGTAAATCTAACAGCTGTTCACGAACTGTCTCTTTAGAGCCTCGGGTAACTTCCGCCTTCTTCTCCTCAATTGTGTATGGCTCATTGGCCTGCCTGCCGAATTCCTCGGCCTGCTCTAAGGTACCTACGGTCGCTTTTTTGCCACTGGCCAAATACACCTTGTAGTGCTTCTGTTCGACAGCAAGCGCATGCGCTGCCTGATCCGTGTCTGCCACGATAACGGACAAGGCAAGTATTGCCTGTGGCGGTCGATTCGAAGCATGTTGAAAGTTGGACCTGTATACCTGTATGGCATCAATAGCGGCTGAGCGGTCCCCGTTAATCGCTAACGAAAAAACGTAAGGAAGACCTAACCCGGCAGCAAGCTGTGCGCTGTCGGTACTGGCTCCAAGCAAATAAATGTCAGCCGGAATGCCCGCTTTCGGCGATGCTTGAACGCCGTACAACGGATGATCCTCCGGAACTTGGTTATTCACATATGCCTTAAGCTCTGTGAGCTTCTCCGTCAGTGTCTGAGGCGCTGCGATTCCTTGCTGCAGCGCCTGTGTGCTGCGAGGCAGCCCGCCCGGCGCTCTCCCAACCCCCAAGTCGACCCTTCCAGGCGCCAGCGAAGCCAGCACGTTGAAATTCTCAGCGACTTTATAGGGGCTGTAGTGCTGCAGCATGATGCCGCCTGATCCGATGCGAATTCGCTCTGTCTTAGCTAGCAAGTGCGAGATAAGAACTTCCGGCGAGGAGCCTGCGAGAAATTCCGAATCATGATGCTCGGACACCCAAAATCGGTGAAAGCCGAGCTCCTCAGCTTTTTGGGCTAACCGAATGGTTTGGGCAAACGCCTCAGACGCTGAACTCCCGGGGGAGATCGGACTTTGATCCAAAATGCCAATTGAAATCGTCATAAGGTTGCCTCCCTAGATGGAATATGAAAGCTCATTGACCAAGTGACCGCATCTAAACATATAATTCCTATATAAATACTAAGAATTAATTCTGATCTAACCTTAGCATCCTCTATAAGCTCTCGTCTAATAGAGTTCTTCTATACATCGATTCAACAAATCAATATACCCTCTGCGAATTCCCGGGATTTTGCTTAAACGACACCGCTGCGGTTGTATACATTCAAACGTTTTTCCAATAAAGTGGAGATGTTTTCGGCGATAATGGTCAAAATCCAGTAAATAACAGCCGCAGCGATGTAGGCCTCAAGGTATTTCCAATTCCTCATCGCGACGATGTGCGCTGTGCCGTTCAGCTCCTGCAGCGATATCATAAAAGCAAGCGAAGAGCCATGCAGCAAGCCGATGAATTTGCTCAGTAAATTCGGCAGGCTTACGTGCAGCGCTTGCGGAATGACAATACGCCTCATTCCCTGCCAGGTCGTCATGCCAACCGAATAGCCTGCTTCGAGCTGCCCTTTGGAGACGGACAAAATGCCCGAGCGGATCGTTTCCGACATGTATGCGCCGATATTCAACGTGAACGCCACGAAAATGAACAGGATTAGCGGGATCACGCTGGAACGCACACTCCAGCCATATCGCACTGCAACGGAATCAAAAATCATCGGAATGGCAAAATAAACAAGCATAATATGGAGCAAAAGCGGCGTTCCTCGAAAGAAGGAAACGTAAAATTGCGCGACGCGGTGAAGATATTTGATTCTGTACATTCGAATAAAAGCGATAAGCACACCGACAATGAACCCCGAGAATAGGGGAACGATTGAGATAACGAGCGTTAACGGCAGCACCTTCAACATAGCTCTAAAGGCTTCCAACATAAACTGAAAATCGATGTGAATGGCTGTTTCCTCCTTTCCTTCTAGTTGATATCCGTGACTGCCTGTTCAAAACGCAGTACCCTGCGCTCGAAACGATGATACATGTATTCCAATAAAAGCACCACGGCATAGTAAATAATGGACAAGGCAATCCAAATTTCAAGGAAATGATAAGTCGTCCCGAGCATTTCGGCTCGTCCCACCACATCCATCACTCCCAGCGTATAGGCAAGCGAGGTATCCTTGAGTGTGCCGATCGTCAGATTGGCCACATTCGGCAGCGCTACTTTCCACGCCTGGGGCAGAACGATTCGTGACAGCACGGCATAGCCGCTCATGCCGATCGAATAGCCGGCTTCCGCCTGGCCACGGTCTACGGCGTTTACCGAAGACCGGACAATTTCAGAGAAATAGGCTGCGAAATGGAGCGCATAGGTGAGAATGACAAAAACTAACGGCTGGACATCGCTCACATCGATTCCGACTGCTTTAAGCAGTTCCGGCACGCCGTAATAGACGAGAAATAGCTGAATCAGGATAGGCGTGCCTCTTGTATAGGAAATATAAATAATAACGAGCCGGTTAAGCAGTGGAATCCGGTACAGCCTTGGCAGTGCGATGACTAACCCCAGCAGTAAGCCCAATACAACGGAAGCCAGCACAATGAACAACGTGATGTGCAGGTAAGACAGCAGCTTAGGCAAGTACACCCAAATCAGTGAGAAATCAAAAGGTTTTCCCATTATTGTGTCACTGTAAAATCTTCTCCTAACCATTTTTTGCTGAGGCTTGCCAGCGTTCCGTCTTTTTTAATTGCTTTTATAGCCTCATCGATTTTGCTTTTCAGTTCTGTTTCATCTTTACGCAGTACATAGTAAATTTTGGATGTGTAAAGTACGGGTCCCACGACTTTTTGCTGCGCATCCGCGTCTCTATTGCGTCCTGCGACTTGGAACGGCGTCGATATCGTTGCGTCTACACGCCCTGTTTTAATCTGGTTAATCACATCATTCGTTCCCCCGCTGCCGGAAAAGACAAGATCGAAAGGGTTTCCTTTGCTTTTATTGTAATCCTGCAGCCAGACGGCGCCATTGCTTCCCGGAGAGGTGATGACCTTCTTACCTTTAAGATCTTCAATCGAATTCACGGTATTGTTGTCTTTGTTCACGACGACTTTGCTCGGCCATATGTTGTAGGCTTCGTCGTTAAACAGAAATTTGGCTTGCCGTTCGCTGTTCACTTCATATTGATTAACCGCCAGATCGATCTTACCGGCTTCCAAACTCAGGAGAATATTGGCGAATTCCATCGTTTTAAATTCGAACTCATAGTCAGGCAGACGCTTATCAATTTCCTTCGTCAATTCGATATCATAGCCGGTTAAGTTTCCCTTATCGTCAAGGAAAGTCACGTCCTTAAATGTACCGCTCGTTCCGACTACGATTTTCTTCACCTTCTGTGGCGCTGCAGCAGCCGGTGACACTGCCGGAGAAGCTCCGCCCGATGCCGTTGCCGGGGAGATTGTTTTTTCTGCCTTTGCTCCGCAACCTGCGAGCAGCAATGCGGAAGCTAGTATAACGGTGGTCGATTTTAATAATTTCATAGATACATCCTCCTGTTTATTCGAGATAATTGCTCTGTAGCGTCAATCGGTAGGCTTCAACCACCGTTGTCTGGTCAGCTGCGAAGAAATCGTACCGGGGCTCGCGTTCGAATCCCAGTCCGAGATAAAGCCGCACAGCATCTGGCATTCGGTTCGATGTGTGCAAGCCAAGATAAGAAAACCCTTCTTGCTTGGCACGCCGGACACATTCTGCAATCAGCGAGGTAGCGATGCCCTTGCTTCTGGCAGAAGGATGTACGCCGAGGAGACGGATTTCCGGATACGGAATTGTCTCGCTCAGCTTCTCATACAAACCCTTTTGAGGCGGATATAGAAGCGCCGCCCCTACGAGCGTTTCATCCTGCTCAGCGACAAGACGCCAGATATCCTCCGTGCGCCCCCACTGCGCCTTGATATTGCTTATGTATTGCTCCCAGAAAGCGGGACCAAAGCCCGGCTCATACTGACGGTATGCCTCGATCGTCAAGGCGACAGCCTTCTCCCATTCTTCCTCTCTGGCATCTCTTACGCATACATCGGTCGCGGTTGACATGCTAGTTCCCCCTCACCGCTTCGGACTGCCGAATGTAACGGTTCACAGGTACATGCAACCCAAGATTGCCCCGCAGCGTGCTGCTTTCATATTCCTTGCGGAATATTCCGCGTTCCTGCAGAATAGGCACGACCAAATCAACAAAATCCGCGAGTCCGTTCGGTACGACCGTTCGAATGTTAAAGCCATCCGCTGCCCCTCCCTCGAACCATTGCTGGATCAGGTCAGCCACCTTCTCCGGCGTTCCGATGAAGTTGCTTCTCGGCGTAGATGCCCGCAGCGCAACCTGTCGAAGCGTGAGCCCCTGTTCCTTGGCTTCCTGCTTAATCCGGTCTGTCGTACTGCGGAAGCTGTTGCTGCCGAAGTCGCCAAGCTCCGGAAAGGGCTCATCCAAGACATGCTGCGAGAAGTCATAATGCTCAAAATAACGCCCCAAATAATTCAGTGCCTGCTCGATAGTGACAAGTTCGGCAATTTCCTGATATTTGCGCTCCGCTTCCGCTTCAGTTCTGCCGACAATCGGGCCAATGCCCGGGAAAATCAATATCTCATCCGGTTGACGACCGTAAGCGGCAGCTCTGCTTTTTACATCCTGATAAAAAGCTCGCGCTTGCTCGAACGTCTCGTGCCCCGTATATATGGCGTCTGCCGATTTGGCAGCAAGCTCTTTGCCGGAGTCCGAGGAGCCCGCTTGAAACACGACCGGGTACCCTTGCTTGGAACGCGCAACATTGAGCGGCCCCTGCACAGCAAAGTGTTTGCCCTTATGGTGCAGCGTGTGAAGCTTGGCGGAATCGAAGAATACACCGCTGCTCTTGTCTCGGACAAAAGCATCGTCCTCCCACGAGTCCCATAGCCCTTTTACAACCTCAAGATGTTCCTCGGCAATCTCGTAACGCAGCGAATGATGCGGATGCTCGCCTTTGCCGAAGTTAAGTGCCGAGCCTTCCAAAGGTGATGTCACGACGTTCCAGCCTGCTCTTCCTCCGCTGAGATGATCGATAGAAGCAAACTGTCTGGCAACTGTGAATGGCTCGCTATAAGAAGTAGATAAAGTTGCAACCAGACCGATATGGGTCGTAGCATCGCTTAAGGCTGACAGCAGTGTTAGCGGCTCAAAGCGGTTTAGAAAATGAGGATTGGACTTTTCATTAATAAACAAGCCGTCTGCAATAAACAATAGATCGAATTTTCCCTGTTCAGCTTTACGAGCCTGTTCTTTGTAGAATGCTAAATTGACGCTCGCATCGGTTGGCACTTCGGGATGCCTCCAGAAGGATATGCTGTTTCCTACCCCGTTTAAATTAGCTCCCAGCTTTAATTGTCTTTTTGCCATCTTAGTCACTCCCCATTAACCGTTAATACCAATAGGTATAATCGGATTTAATTTCATAGGATTACTATATCTCAACAGTTGGTCACAGTGTATATCGCATTCTTCTATTCATCTATAAAAAAGTTCTATTAGAGAAAAGACCCGCCTGCACGTCAGCTTCAATTTCAAAAAAATAAAAAAACATCGCCAAAATCGCGATGTCATTGCTAATTATAATTGTAAAGCCTTTTCGAGCGCTCCAGTTGCGCCAAAACCATCATGGTAATCAAGCTTCTTTCCCTTTTTTTCCGCAAGTTCCCGCACGGCCCACATTGAAGTATGTTTAATCGCCCCTTTTAAGATGATAATCACATCTGCATGATTAATAATTCGTTGAAAATGGCTTTCGATCGAGCCGCCCCCCGTTTTACCACTATGATGCTCTACAATTAAACCTCTCTTCTCACCTAGCTTTTTAAAAGTATTCGTTTGACTTCCGCCAATAATCGCAACCGTCTTCATTATCGATTCCTCCATTCAATATGAGTCTTTGTTTAACCATTCCGCAATCCGTTATACCTATCCTAACTCATTATACGACAATGTCAATATGTTTAGTCGGAATTATTTTGAAATGATTCAAGCACCTTCATCGTCAAGGCGGCTCCAATCAATGTAAGGCCCGTAACGAGAAATACGAATTGAATTCCAATCCATCCTCCGAGTACACCGCCAAGCAAAGGTCCCACCACAATGCCAAATTGGTTCGACGATTGGTTTAAAGCGATTGCCCTTCCACGAAAATCAGCCTCCGTATACTTGACGACAAGTGAATTCAATGCGGGATAAACGGCGGCAAAAAACAGCCCATAACTGAAACGCAGTATGCCAAAGCCGACAAGCTGATGAACACCGAGCTGAAGCAAATTGCCAATGCCTCCGCCTAATAGCCCTATGAACAGTATTTTGTCATAACCGATACGCCCTCCGATAATTCCCCAGCGGGGCCCAATAATGACTGTAGCTACGCCCACTGCCGAGAATACAATACCCGAGCTGAGTGTAGCATTGTTAACACTTCCGCCGATTTGAACCACATAGATCGTCAGCAGCGGCTCCAAAATCATGACCGAAGTTGAGACTAATAAGGTTAGTCCGAATATCCTCATCAAACGTGTGTTGCCAAGTGCTTGTTTAAGATCGCCGATAACACTTGGACGTCTTCCCGTATGCCGTACATGATCCTCTCTTACCCCTATCAGAACGATGAAAGCGGAAATTAGCGTAATAAGGCCAGAGGCAAGGAAGCACGCCCGTAAACCCATCCAATGGCTAAATACGCCTCCTGCGAGCGGCCCAAGAATTCCCCCGGCAGCAGTTGACGTCGAGATGACGCCCAGCGCGTAACCGACATGTTTCTCCGGTGTATTCGTGCCAACCAAAGCGATTGATGCAGGACTAAAACCCGCCATAAGTCCTTGAAAGATCCTAGCAAGAATGAAACTGTACGGGTCATGAACGAAGTAGTTAGCGAAATGTGCCAAAGCTAAGCCTACGCCGGAACGAATGAGCATAGGTTTCTTGCCATATTTATCCGCCAGCGCCCCCCAAAAGGGCGCACACACCCCACTAATCAGAAAGCTGATCGATATGGAAAAGCCCGACCAAACTTCCAAACCTTTCTGAATTCCTAGATCATCCTGCAAAAAAATAGGAAAAAAGGGAACCGAAAGAGTGTACGCCATGTGGTTAAAAAATAAGCCCAGCCATAACATAGACAGATTGCGTTTCCAATAATGTTCCATGCTGCCACCGCTTTTCTCTTACTTCCTCAATCTCTTCGATATCCAATTTCCTAATGATTGAACGATCTGAACGATGATAACAAGCAAAAGCACGGAAGTGTACATCACATCCGGTTCCCAACGCTGATATCCGAACCTTATCGCTACATCCCCTAAGCCTCCTGCTCCCATTACGCCGGCCATTGCGGATGCCCCAACCAACCCGATCGTAGCAATTGCAAGTCCGAGTATCAAAGATGGCCGTGCCTCTCTTAAAATTACCCGGGTAATGATCTGCCGCTTGGAAGCGCCCATAGCCTGATAAGCCTCAATGACACCGGGGTCGACCTCCAGCAGTGCCGTTTCCAATAAACGCGAGATATAAGGTGCGGTGTAAAAAACAAGAGGCACAATAGCTCCTTTCACGCCAATGGTCGTGCCAACGAGCCATTTCGTTAAGGGAATAATAGCAACCATGATGATGATAAAGGGTATAGAACGAATGACATTAATGATAGCATTCAAAATATGATACACAGCCGGGTTTGCATAAAGGTGACCAGGTCGAAGCACCACAAGCAGCACGCCTAATAATAATCCGATCAAGCTTGAAAAAACGAACGAATAACCGACCATGACAGCTGTTTCATTGAGCGATTTCACATAGAGATCCGCATCTTCGATTAATTTATTCAACAATTTGGATCACCTCAATCCTCAAACTCTGCTCCTTTAGATAGCGTATGCCATTCTCAATAAGTATCGGATCCCCGGTTACATGTAAAACAAGCGTACCGAAGATACTCTCCTTGATTTGGGTGATATTCCCATAAATGATGCTGGGCCGCAGGCCGAATTGTGCCGTTAAGTCTGCCAGCACAGGCTCAGTGACAGAATTGCCAATAAACGAAGCCCGGATTAATTGGCCTGTTTCCTCCGAATTTTGTAATTGAGACAACAGCAATTTCGGAATTTCCGTGTCAAAAACGCTTTGGATAAACTTGCGTGATATATCGCTTTGAGGCGCGTAAAACAGATCGATAACCGAACCTTGCTCGACAATGCGGCCATTTTCCATAACAGCAACCCGATCGCATATTTTTTTGATGACATGCATTTCATGTGTGATAAGGACAATCGTAATCTCGTATTTACGGTTAATGTCTATAAGCAAATCCAGGATCGATTCGGTAGTTTGAGGATCCAATGCCGAGGTTGCCTCATCGCATAGCAAAATCTCCGGATCGTTCGCCAGCGCTCTCGCAATGGCAACACGCTGCTTTTGCCCTCCCGAAAGCTGACGCGGATAAGACTTTTCCTTATCCTGAATTCCAACTAATTCAAGCAGCTCTCTTACCTTGGCATCTATCTTCTTTTTTGGAACCTTGGCCAACTGTAGTGGGGCGGCTACGTTCTGATACACAGTCCCTGAAGATAGCAGGTTAAAATGCTGAAAGATCATCCCTATCTTTCTTCTCATCATCCTGAGACCATTCTCGTTTAATTCCGACATCTCCACGCCGTTGATCTTGATACTGCCTGAAGTTGGCTTTTCCAAATAATTGATGCAGCGCAAGAGCGAGCTTTTGCCAGCCCCACTGTAGCCGATCACACCGAATATTTCACCTTTGCGAATTCGAATATTGGCATCTCTAACCGCTTCTATCCGAACTCCTTTTTGTTCAAAGGTTTTACTGACATCCCTTAACTCAATCAACATGCACTTCTCCTCTCCGCACAGCTATAAAGCAAAAGGCCCCTTTCGATTGGAAAGAGACCTCTGTTTTTCCATCTAGCGAACTATTTACCAAGAGGGCACTATGTAACTGCCGTACTTGTCTTCAACAAGCTTCTTCACTTCATCAGAATGATAAGCTTTAACTAATCGTTGAAATACCGGTTTATCTTTATCGGCTGTGCGCACAGCTATCAGATTTACCCATGGTGAGTCTTTAGGTTCGATAAAAATCGCATCCTTGGTAGGTACAAACCCATTATCCACGGCATAGTTCGTATTAATTACCGCTGCTGTAAGATCCGGTAGAGCTTTCGGGATAAAAGGAGCTTCCAATTCCTTGAATTTAAGCTTCTTAGGATTTTCTACGATATCG
The DNA here is from genome assembly GCF_058789495.1 of Paenibacillus sp. FW126-R14. NCBI lineage: Bacteria > Bacillati > Bacillota > Bacilli > Caryophanales > Paenibacillaceae > Paenibacillus > Paenibacillus sp. FW126-R14. Next base: position 66,583 of record NZ_JBYTBS010000029.1, read on the forward strand.
CGTACTGTAGCTTTAACGCCTACGCCTTCCTTCAGCTTGATCAAACCTGCTCGTTCAAATAAAATCAATGCTCTTGCCCCGTTGGACGGATCATTCGGCAGTCCAAGCTCATCGCCTTCTTTAATCTCCGAAACGTTTTTAATTTTCTTCGAATACAGCCCTATCGGGAAATTTAACGTATTCGCCAGTTTAACGATATCCAGCTTGTTATCTGCCTTGAATTGGTTGAGGTAAGGCTCATGTTGGAAAGCATTCGCATCCAATTGGCCGTCCGCCAACACTTTATTCGGCTGAACGTAATCGTTGAACGTAACAATTTCGATTTCCAGGTTATCTTTCGCCGCTACTTCTTTAACCTTCTTCCAAATTTCTTCCTCCACGCCTGCGGAAATGCCGACTTTCAATTTCGCTTTCTCATTTGCCGGACCAGCTGAAGGCGAAGGCGCAGATGCCGTACTCGCCGCAGCTGCAGCTGCTGCTGTGCTTGCAGCAGGTTTCGTATCCGACGGTTTTGCGCATCCGGTTACCGCCAATAAGAAAATCATTGATAAAATAGATAATAAATACGACTTTTTCATACCTTTCCCCACTCCCATAATCTCTAATGTTTTTGCCATTCGACGCATCTATTACTCCACCGGGCCTCGCAATGATGTGAACGAAAAAAAGCATGGATTCAGCCTCCATGCTTCCGGTTTTCCGGTCAGTAATAGATATTATTATATTCCTATAAACTTACTTGGTATTTGTATCATAGCATCATAACCCAAACTCTGTCAACAACGAGTCTCCATCCTCAACATACACAAAGGGATGCTCGCGGCAAAATTCAAAAATCGTACAAAACTTACTGATTCTCAAGCAAACTAATAAGCTATAATAGATTCCAACAAAATAACATACTATGTAGTTTTTTAGGAGCGAATATGATTTATCTAACTGAGACATTTTTATACGTTTGTTTCTGTATCCTTGTCGGTGAGCAAGTTTTGAACCTGGTTCCTTCGAGTAAGCGGCCACGCATTAAAGTGCCCAACTGGTTGATTATTTTATGTATCAGCGGAATTGCCATCCTATCCTTTGCCCCGGTATTTAGAATAATTGACTTTTTCTCAAAAGACTTTGGAGAAAGTTATTGGGTGATAGGTAAAGGTGTTCTTCTTGATTTTAAACTGGGCCATGCATGGTTATATACGTTTTTTTTCTCCATTGCCTTAATATTTATTCGAGTTCTGCGCGGGTCCAGAAAAGAGCCTCTTATTGATATGATAAGCATTATTTTCACAATTGGTTTGATTGGTGCTTTCGGGTGGGCTAGCCACTGTGCTTCTAATTATGCGATGAAGGGTTTTATGACGCATAGCTCACACTTCCTTGCTGTCTCGGTCTGGATCGGCGTACTCTTTGTGGTAACTTGGTTCTCAAAAGATCATGAACACTGGGAATCCTTTTACAAATGGTTTGGCCCTGTTGCTTTAGTTTGTGCATCCGTTACGATTGCAGCAGGACTTATTCTGATGACATTGATTGTTCCTGAATACTTGAACTCCTGGATGATAACATATGGGCAAACCCTGTTAATTAAACATGTATTGATTGTTCCCCTTTTAGTTATCGCCTTTATGAATGGGTTTCTTACGAAGCGGAAATTCAGAGCTAACCCGAAATATAACCCCAAACCTTGGCTGAGGGTTGAGAGTATTTCAGCCATTCTTGTGCTTGCCGCTACCTCAGTAATGGGGCAACAGAACCCTCCTCATGAAATAAGTATTGAAAATACATTGAAATTAACACAACCATCGCGTTTATTTACGCTTTTTAACCCAATCCCCGTTGATAATATCGTTAAAATTGGGATCAACTTATGGAGTGCAGCCCTGCTGCTTCTAGCACTCCTGCTAATTATCACTATGCTCTTCGTATTTATTAAAAGACAAAGTGCATCGTTGATTGTTATCTGCCTGGGGATGGTACTTGCAGTCGTAACGTATGTCTCTGTGATGGTTAGTGTCACTTAGAATAAAAGGTTAAGGTTCTCCCCGACAAAGGGGTCCCTTAACCTTTATTAGGATACAGAAAGCATGAGAGCCATGTACCCGCAGACAACAAATAGCAATGTTCCGACGAAAGCTAACGTTTGTTTTTGCTTTTTCCAACCCCAAAATAAACCGGCGATCAAAGATAGGATTGCAATTGCAGCAAGTCCTGCACTAGCTAAGTTCGGGGCGATCTGCAGTTCCACCCCTTGGCTTGCATGATAGCCAGTCACCCACATAAATAAAGATGAAGGAGGTTCCTCATCAAGCAGCTCTTTAAGATCATCATGAGGTGGCGCTTGCTGCCCCATAAATGCTGTTACAGCCAACAATAGAATAACAACCATGCTTTCCGCCTTTAGCCAAGATAACGTTCCGGGCGTCCCTTTGCGCAGCAAAAACCCGTTAATACAGGCTAACGCGATAATCGGAACGATCAATAAATGTTTAATCAACATGGATTGACCGTAGGACGATATCCAGGAGTTCACATACTGTGGGGATAGTTTGCTCATTAGCAGCAAACCTGCACCAATGGTAACCACTACACATAAGACAGCCATCGGAGTAAACCACTTCAAGAATGCTCTCCAATTGCGGATTTCAATCGTACTCCATCCGATAACGATCATTACGCCAATCCAAACCATTGAAGCAATAAAATGTGCCGTATGTGCCGCAAATCCAGTCCATCCATAAATAGCAGCTGAGTGGCTCGCATATCCGAATGTCATTAACAAAATGCCTGTTAATACAGGAATTGCTGCTCTCTTGTATTTCATCAATTTGGAATTCTGCTTTAGGCCAAGAACGTAGATGATCAGCATTACAACAATGACTGTAAGGAACCAAGCTTTACCAACATTATAATCTCCTAGAACCGTGAAGGTGAGATAAGTAAGTTCGTAATCTAGAGCAGCTTTATAAAAGAGGATCAGTTTTATTATTTGGAACGATGATAATACAACAATCCCAAGCAATATCCATGTTAAAACATTATCAGATATGTGGTAGTTAGGCTTCTTATGCTCTGGAACAAGAGCGAGTACACTTACGCCTGTTAAAATAGCGAAGCAGATGTAGAGTAGAGCCTCCGAAAGAACATATATCAATTACTTTTTCCTCCTAGTGATCGACAAAACTACAAGAAATACAACCAGGATGGCTGCAACGATAATCCAGTTCCAGTGGTTCTTTGAAGCTGCCGCTTCAGTTGGTGTTTGGGACTCCGAAACCTTATCGACCACGGGTGTGCTTGAAGGCACTGGTGAAGGCGCTACGGATGGAGACGGAGAAGGCGTAGGAGCAGCCGTTTCCTTAAGCTCAGAGGGCTTATCTGCTGCATTTCTAACGGTAAACGTATACTTCCCTTGAATCGGATGGCCGTCCTCGCCAACAATTGTCCATTGTACCTCATAGCTGCCGTTAGAGAGCGGTTGACTCAATTTCCCTGTCATAATCTTATCTTTGAGGGAAACATTAGCCTGAATCTCTTGTTTATTACTATCAAACAATTTAAACGTACTTAGGTTCTCTAGTTTACCTTCAAATGTTAACGTAATCTCCTGTAGAGCTTCCGTAACTTCCGCTCCGGCTTTAGGATTGGAGCTTCCTAGTCCTGTATGTGCAAAGGCGGATATGGACAGAAACTTCGTTAGACAGAACAACAGAACGATAGTAATAATTGCTATTTTCGCAGATAGCTTATTTGCTTGAAGATTGATTAACATATTGTTTCCTCCGGTTATTCTACAATTTTTTCATAAAATACTACGCATCATAGTTTTAAATGTAGAGTATCCATATCTCACTGTCAACACCATACATGAATATGTACTAATATGTTCACTTTTAGAAATCAAAAAAAGGCAATAAAAAAACGCGGATCATCTCCACGCTTTAAATACAACTTATGATAACAATTGATGTGAAAAGACCCCCGACCATAACTGATAACCAGAGAGCCCTCATTGAAAAAGATACAACTTGCAGATTCTCTTGCAGATCTAAGATCTGTTTCAAACGATAATTTATTGCCGTTTTCGCAAAATCAGCCGCTGCAACTAGCTTCCTTGTTTTGCTATATTCTGAATGATGAATCAGCTTAACAATGGCGGATGCCAGAAAGGTTTTATTTCTCATCTGTTCTATCGCATAGCGGTCGGCCAGAAGCTCAATCCAAATTGAGTAATACAACGATAATCCTTTCAGTATTGGGATATACACCATCCCTTGAGCTAAGCGTCTCAAAGCCCATTTCTTCAACGGATGACCGTGGCGTACATGATAAGCTTCATGCAGAATAACGGCTTTCATTTCATTTTCAGAGAGTGATTCCAGTAAACGGGTTGAAATAACAATCCGCGGCTTCAAAACGCCGGAAGTCAAAGCAAATGGTTCCCTATCAACAACCACCAGAATAGGAATGCCAACATCGTTGTACTTCCGGTTCAATTTTAAAGTGAGAGTTCGTTCTGTTTGCTGCTTGATAAACGCATTCCATCTAAGATGGTGATACATATCCTTTATTACAAAGAAAAGCAGTGTTACGACCGTATATAAGAAAACGATAGTTAACAACGACTCCCCAACGGAGTGTCTGAAACGGAAATCGTGCCAGAAACCCAACATCATATGTGTAATACTGGGTATCCAGCTAATATCCATCAGTTGATGATATAGCGCATACATCAATAAGATAAATAAAGCCGATGTAATGAATACATATACAGCGAATGCAAGATTAGCTTGATTTATTGTTTTCATCACTGTTCCTCATCTTAGCCTCTTGAAGCATATGTTCCACTTTCTTCAGAAGGTCAGGGTCTATTTCTTCCATAACATCGATCAGATGGGCAGCGACGACCTCCCCAAAATCCTTGATGAGCCCTTCTGTAACATTTCTGGTTTGTTCCACAATAAAATCTTCCCTGGAAGCTGCAACCTTAAATTGAGCGAGTTTATTACGCCCTCGCCCTAAAGCTTGCTTCACCAAGATGCCTTTTTCAGATAATCGGTTTAATACGGTCATGATTGTCGTTACCGAGTAGTCATGCTCTGATTTCAAGCTTTCCCGAAGCTGCTGAACATTTACCCAATCGCCAGAATCCCACATTAATTCCATAATCAAAGTCTCAAGTGAGCCCAAAAATCGGTTCAATCCCTCTTCTTGTATACGATAACTCATTTTTTTCATATAGCTAATTCCCCTTTAGCTGTGCTTCACATGTTGAAGCATTTGCACAAAAATCTGCTCAATATGCTCATCATCCAGGGAGTAATATACGGTCTTACCAACTTTACGCCGTTTGACGATTCGCAAATTGCGTAAATATCTTAATTGATGAGAAATCGCGGATTGGCCCATTCCTAATACTTGTACGATATCATGAACACATAACTCTTTATTTAGCAAAGTGTGAATAATTTTTAGTCTTGTGGGATCCCCAAGTGCTTTAAACACCTCAGCTAATCCACCGACAATTTGGTCTGTTATCAGTTGTTCTTTCAACACGTCAATATCTGAAGTTCCATGACAAGCGTCGTCACATTGATCTTGTGTGGTTTTTGATAAGATCTCTTCCATCATACCTTCTCGCTTTCTGATGATAAAACTTACGATTTACTTTTCATTATAACAGAAATCCGTTTATTTTTCTGCTCTAAGGAAGGTTCAAATAATATACAAAATTATTTCACAATGTTCAATTTTCCGTTTTTAAAGTTGTAATACTTTGTTCAATCAGAATTCACAGATAACGTGAAAAAAATCACAAGTCTTAAATTACACTATTTCCATATCCGAATAAATTAATCAGTAGGTGATACGACTTGGATCCATTCCGAAAACATGAAAGGCGACTGATGTACCTTATGTTCAGTGTAGCGTTAGTCATGTTAGTCTCATTTATTCGCAAATTCCTTTAATCATTAAAAATTGAAAGGTGATGAACCACTGTGCCTACCTACGATCCCGTATTTTATAGCCGGTTGCTTACCGAGACCACGTTGGCGTTTCATATCATTTTCGCAACAATCGGCGTTGGTGTTCCTGTCATGATTATGTTGGCTGAGCTAGCCGGCATTAAGCGCAAAGATCCTTACTATACGTTGTTGGCACGAAGATGGGCTCGAGGATTCGTTATCACCGTAGCTATTGGCGTAGTTACCGGTACAGCAATCGGCCTTCAACTCAGTCTCTTATGGCCTGCGTTTATGGAAATTGCCGGACAAGCTATTGCGCTTCCCTTGTTCTTAGAAACCTTTGCCTTTTTCATTGAAGCTATATTCCTGGGCATTTACCTGTATACATGGGAACGTTTAAAACCAATGCACCATCTCTTATTACTCGTTCCTGTCGTAATCGGCTCCTCAGCTTCAGCTTTCTTTATTACTACAGTAAATGCATTTATGAACACCCCTCAAGGATTCTCACTGAAAGATGGGGTAATTACTAATGTGCAGCCTATACTAGCTATGTTTAATCCTTCTATGCCGACCAAAGTTGCACATGTGCTCTCCTCTGCTTACATGACCAGCGCATTTATTTTGGCAGCTATTGCAGCCTATTCCCTTCTCAGGAAAAAGGGAGACGTCTCATACGCCAAGAAGGCTTTAAAATTGACCATAACCGCCGGTCTTGTTTTCGCCATTGCTACAGCCCTTATCGGTGATTTATCAGCCAAATTTCTAGCTAAAAATCAACCTGAAAAACTCGCAGCAGCAGAGTGGCATTTTGAAACGACAGCAAATGCGCCGCTCATTTTAGGTGGTGTTCTGACTGATAATAATGAAATTAAATATGCTTTGAAAATTCCATATGCACTTAGTATTTTAGCGGGGGGAACTCCCGGGTCGGAAGTAAAAGGCCTTAATGAAGTCCCACCTGATCTTCGTCCACCCTTATATGTTCATTATTTTTTTGATGCTATGGTCGCTATTGGGATGTTCGCGATTGTAGTTGCGATTTTGCATCTATGGTATGCACGAAAAAAATCACTTAAGCCTTACCCAAGATGGCTTCTCGCTTTTATCGTGATTTGCGGACCTCTTTCCATGCTTGGTATTCAATGCGGGTGGTTTTATGCGGAAGTGGGTCGTCAGCCATGGATTTTACGAGGGTATCTGAAAGTGGCAGATGCCGCTACTACATCTCAACACGTGGATACCATGCTGCTACTTTTTTGTTTACTTTATCTCGTATTAGCACTTACAGCGGTCAAAGTGTTATCCAAGCTCTTTAGAAAAAACGATGTTGCAGACGAATTGACAGCACTCGGGATTGTCGGAGGGAGGATCAAGAAATGAGCCTTGAACTCATTGGGATAACGGTTTTATGGATCTTTTTATACGGGTATTTAATTGTGGCCTCCATCGATTTTGGGGCAGGGTTTTTCAGCTATTATTCGGTAATTACAAAGAAACAGCATATCATTCATCATATTATTGAAAGATATCTTTCTCCTGTCTGGGAAGTAACGAATGTTTTCTTGGTTTTTTTCTACATCGGAATGGTTGGATTTTTTCCAGAGACAGCACGTTATTATGGGACAGCGCTGCTTATACCAGGGAGTATGGCCATCATCTTGCTTGCCATAAGAGGAGCCTACTATGCCTTCAGCAACTACGGTTCCAAGGATAACAAAATGTATATGCTCATTTATGGAGCAACAGGCTTGCTTATCCCTGCAACGCTTTCGACAGTACTTACCATCTCCGAAGGTGGCGTCATTATTGAACAAAATGGATTGATTCAGCTTAACTGGCAAAGGCTCCTCGGCAATCCCTACACTTGGTCAGTCCTATTATTGTCACTGGTCAGTGTTCTTTACATTTCCGCCATGTTCCTTTCGTATTATGCATACAGGGCAAAAGATAAACCCGCATTTAAGATTTTACGCGGCTATGCGCTTTTCTGGAGTGGACCAACGATTCTTGCAAGTTTTCTAGTCTTTTTCACGATTAATCAGCAAAATCCAGAACATTATAGCAACATGCTCTCCCTAGGATGGATGTTTGGAGCATCATTTCTATGCTTCTTGGTTGCCGTTTATCTGCTTTGGAAGCAAATGAAGCTTGGTTTATCGTTCATCTTCGTGCTTTTGCAATTTGCTTTTGCTTTTTTTGGCTATGGGAAAGCCCACTTACCCTACATTTTATACCCTTACATCAGTATTCATGAGAACTTTACAAATCAAACGATGGGAACTGCTTTGGTAATTTCCTTTATCGCTGGGATTATTATTCTAGTCCCTTCGCTCTTTTTGCTTATGCGTTTATTTTTGTTCGATGCCGATTATGTACAAGGCAAATTAGTAAAGAAAGGAAATTAAATTGAAAAAAGCAGGTCTGGACGAAAGAGAGTCCTTGACCTGCTGCTTGTTTTACCGTCATTTAAGACATTCGTTTGTTCTTCTGCAGTAATCTCATCCCGTTCGCAATAACGAGGAGCGAGCTGCCCGTATCCGCCAATACGGCCATCCATAGCGTTGAAGTTCCTAGAAAGATCATAACGAGAAAAACCACTTTAACCAGCAGTGAGAAAACAATATTTTGTTTAATGATTTTTAACGCTCTCCGACTTAAACCAATCGCATATGGCAGTTTGGATAGATCGTCCGCCATTAGCGCCACGTCTGCCGTCTCTAAAGCAGTATCCGTGCCCGCGGCCCCCATGGCGATCCCGACAGTCGCTGTCGCTAAAGCTGGGGCGTCGTTTACTCCATCGCCAAGCATGGCTACATGACCATAATTCGTCATTAATTCTTTTACCGAAGAAACCTTGTCTTGCGGAAGCAGCTCGGCATAGTATTCGATCCCTCCAAGCTTTGCAGCAACAGCCTGAGCAGTTCCACGGTTGTCCCCGGTTAACATCACCGTTTTCTTAATGCCAATATGTTTTAGTTGTTCCAGCGTTGATTTACTATTGGGACGAACTTCATCCGCTACAGCAAAAATAGCGATTAGTTTCTCACTTGTCCCCATAATCATAACCGTTTGTCCTTGTTGCTCTAGATCACTTATTCTTGCAAGGACTCCGTCCATCGAAACATTCAAATCGTTAGCAAACCATTTGGGACTGCCAATAAAATACTCCTCACCCTCCAGGGTGGCCTTAACCCCACGACCGGTTACAGAAGTAAAAGACGAAATTTCCTTCATCTTTATGCCCTTCTGCTCTGCAAACCGGACAATTGCCTCAGCCACAGGGTGTTCAGATGAAGACTCAATCCCGGCTGCTATCGATAAAACGTCTTCCTCAGTCCGTCCATCCAGCGCAATAATGGCAGTTACTTGTGGCATTCCCGCGGTTAACGTACCTGTTTTATCAAAAACTACAACAGAGACGGCTCCTAATCTTTCTAAATGTGCTCCTCCTTTGATGAGGATACCATTTCTTGCCGCGTTACCTATTGCAGACACAATAGAAACAGGGGTGGAGATAACCAATGCGCATGGGCAAGAGACAACCAACATCATAAGTGAGCGATAAATCCACATTTGAAAAGGTTGTGCAAAAAATACGGGAGGTATAATCGCTATTCCGACGGCAATAATCAAAACTGCGGGTGTGTAGTATTTAGAAAAAATATCTACAAACCTTTGCGAAGGGGCTTTTTGAGCCTGTGCATCTTCAACCATCGTAATAATACGGGACAATGTATTATCTTTGGAGAGCTTCGTTACCTCAACTTCAATTGCTCCTTGTTGGTTAATTGTTCCTGCAAAAACCTCGTCCCCAGCCGCTTTTTCCACAGGAATTGATTCTCCTGTAATTGGCGCCTGGTTGATCGATGAAGCACCGCTGATAATGACTCCGTCCACCGCTATTTTCTCACCCGGTTTGACAATCACCGTATCACCGATTCGGATATCTTCAATCGCCATCATAGACTCGTGACCATCTCTGCGCACTAAGGCTTCTTTCGGAGATAAATCCATCAGCCCCCTGATGGACTTTCTAGTCCGATCCATGGTGTAGGCTTCTAATGTTTCACCCAAAGAGAACAGAAATACAACGGCTGCGCCTTCCTCCCACTGCCCGATCAGAGCAGCACCGACTGCTGCAACAGTCATGAGGAGATCCATACCGATTGTACGTGACTTTAAACCGTAAAATCCTGTTCTCGCGATGCGGAATCCGCCAATAACGATAGCTGCAGCGTATAATACCGTTGAATAGATCTCTTCTACAAAGGCCCCCAACGATAACCCCCAAGCTATTGCAAACAATAGCCCTGCTAAAAACGTAGGAAGAACCTTATTATTCCGCCTCCAAAAGCTTAATTCATCCGTTGGCCGCGCGCCCCCTGTATCCAGCATGGCCGTATATCCGGCCTGTTGGACCGTCTGTACGATGCTTTGAAACGCTGTTCCGTTATGTTCAACGGTCATCTTAGCCGCTCCATAGTTAACCGTTACCTGATGAACTTCCGGAAGTGATCCAACTCGCTTCTCTAATTTTTGCGCGCAATCCGCACAATCCATCCCATCGATTCGGTAGACGGAGGTTTGATTCGCTTGTGATTGCTGCTGGATCCGGTACCCTAAGTTATTTATTTGTTTCGTAATCATCCCAAAATTAACAATGGGTTCAACATATGCAAGGCTCATCTTGGCCGTGGCGAAATTGACCGAAACCTGCTTTACCCCTTCTAAACGAGATACGGATCTCTCCAGCTTCACTGCGCAATCCGCACAATGCATGCCCTCAAGCGTTACTGTTCGATTGACCGTATCACCCAGTGTGTTCCCACAACAGGAGTCACCGTGATGGTGATCGTGGTTATGATGGTGATCGTGGTCATGATCGTGGTTATGATCATGTGTGTGATCGTTGCAACAAGAGGCTTTTGAAGACATCAGAAATCATACTCCTCATTATCCATTAATATATGATTAATTGTTCATGTATTGATTTTATATTATGTCGATCTCCTTATTATGTCAATTGTTATTGACCCAAAGATAACAAAAAAAGGGAGGTCCAATGTTGGAACTCCCCTAAATAGTCATTAACTTTCCCTACTCTACAACGTCTCCGTATTAAGCGTAAATCCTTCGATCATGACGTCTTCGTCAACCTCGATCAAAACACATCGTTTTCCCTGATAATTCACCTGTCTCACGTACTTCAAATCTTGCGGACTAACCGAAATCGTGGCTACCTTCGTCTCAATCTTAATCGATTTCGAAGTGAACTTCGGAATGACGCTGCTCGCTTTAAGCTCATAATTTTTATCGTCGACGACGTTTTGGAACGCTCGTTCTACCTTCTCCATCGTCACGTCCTCCACGCCGCTCACCGCCAGCATGCGTTCCACGTCTTTATAATCCAGCTTTGGAGGCTCTTCCTCCTCGTTGGACTCGATGACCCGGTGAATTTCCTCGTACACATGAGCGATCGTAGAAGCATCCAGTTGTTCGCCCGCCACTTCCTTCACGATTTCCTCAAAAATGGCTCTCTCTTCGAGCGCCGTCACGGTCTTCTCAGCATTTAAGACTTGCTCTATAAATTGCGGATTCGGCTCATGCGCTTTCCCCGCGCAATACAGAATACGATTTACGTCGGAATAGTTGTCCGTCACGCTAGGGTAGAAAAAACCTTGCTCCGGCGTGTTCAATTTGACGATCGGATCTACGAAGACGTTATACTTAAATTCCCTCTCGACATAATCAAACATGAGCGTTTTCCGCTGTTGTTCCGTGGAATTCACGCTGCACAAAATGAACAGATTAGCGAACATCTCGTCCTTTCCAGTCTCCTCGGCTTCGTCATTCCTTGCCTTTGTCGGCTTGGAATATTGCCCGCGGACGAAAGTAATTACCGTATCCTGTTCGTAAACGGTGTCCGCCAGCATCTTCTCCACTAACAGCAGCATCAGATCCTGCCACTCTTCCGGATTGCCGGTCACCAAGCCTTGATGAAGAAGCACCTGCGTAGGTTGTTCCGCTTCCTCCTGAAACTTTAACTCGTACAGCTTGTGATCTAATTCACCGGTCAGCAGCTTTTTGAAGTTTGCCATATAGAGTTCCTGCTTCTCCCTGTCCACTAAGGCGAAAGGCTGACGCTCGTAATGATAGATCTCGTTGGTTTCCTTCATAATGTACACGTTAAAAATGTCGTATAGGCGAAGCATCTCGTTATCTAATTTAAATTGCTTGCGAATATGTGCGATTTCTTTCTTTATCATGATCCCTCAGTCATCTCCTAAGAAGTGAAATGGCCTAACCAAAACTACTTCCTGTATGTTAATCCATAATGATAGATTTCTCAACAATTTTGAGAAGCAATCTTCCGTGGAAATCGTATGAAAATATTTCATATTTATGGTAAAATGCCATGAGGCCTCATTTGGCCAAGCAAATGTGTATTTAAAATAAAGAATGGTGATAAATAGAATGGATACCGTGAAACCGTTTCTGATTGCTGTACAGATAGAAAATGAAATACCAAATGTAACGTTCGACACCTACTTAGCGTTATTGCCTGAAGATCAAAGAAATTCAGTTATGAAGTATAAAAAAAAGGATGATCGAGATCGCGCATTACTAGGTGCATTATTAACTCGATTTCATATAAGTAAGCTGTGTTCAATTCCGATCCAAGCCATTCTTATTCACAAAAATCAATACGGCAAACCGTACTTGCCTATGTACCCCGATATCCATTTCAATCTATCCCATTCGGGGAATTGGGTTGTTTTCATCGTTGGAAAGAAAGCTGTCGGAGTTGATGTCGAGCAAATCAAGGAAATCGATATCTCAGCAGCGGCTTCTTTTTTCTCCAGCACTGAGCTCGAGTTGTTATCCTCTTATGAAGGACATCGAAAGTTAGCATGCTTTTATGACTTGTGGACGCTCAAAGAAAGCTATATAAAAGCGATTGGGGAAGGATTGTCAATGCCGCTTGACTCTTTCTGGATAGAGCTGGAACCGTTCATTACCGTTCATACGCGTAAAGGCATTCAAAACTGGCATTTGAAACAGTATGCGCTCGGCGATGCCTACAAGCTCTCCGTCTGCAGCGCTCATTCTTCATTGCCTGAAAAAGCAACCAGAATGACATCGACCGAACTTCTGGATCAGGTGTCCATTCATGTTTCTGCGCAAATAGCTTCGGGTCACAAACTATGACGACGATTCATCATAGCCTGTGACCCGAATGAGTCATATGCATTTTATCGTTTTGTGTTGATTTTGCGCTTCAGGTCGTCGGTCAACGTAGACAAGGTGTTTGCCGCTTCCAACGTTTGACCCATGGAGGAGAAATGTTCCTCGGACGCCGCACGGATATTGTCCATTTCCGATCTGGCATTGTCGAAGATTTTCTCTGTCTGACCTAGGGAATCGGTCACTTCCTCTGTATGCGCCGAAATTTCCTCTACGGCTGCAGATACTTCCTGAATTTGCGTGCTCACCTCTTCGATCGAGGTTTGAATATATAAGAATGTCGTGCCGGCGTGATTCAACGAGTCAAGCCCTTTCTTCATATCCGCTGCCACATCTGAGGAAGAAAGAATAGCTTCATTCGCTTCTTGTTGAATCATACCGTTAATCAGCCTCACCTGCTTCGCAGATTCCGCTGACTGCTCGGCCAGCTTGCGCACTTCGCTGGCAATAACGGAGAACCCGCTGCCGTATTCGCCTGCGCGCGCTGCTTCAATCGCAGCATTCAAAGCAAGCAAATGCGTCTGGCTGGACAGTTCCGTAATGACCGAAACGAAAGTCTCTACTTCCTTGGAGCGATCTCCAAGTCGGTTCACCTGCACTAGCATTCTCTCCAAAGCTTCATCCGTTTGGGTGATTTGAGCAATTGCCTGCTGTATCGTTTCTCCGCCCATAGCCGCTTTATGGGATGTTTCACCGGAAGTGCTTGCTACTTCGTCGGAACTGCTGGCAATCTGCTGAATGGCGGAGGAAATCTCCGTCATCGTTCTAACGGTGGTTTGCAGAACTTCCATCTGCCTCTTCGAATCTTCCGCCACGTTTCGAGTCGATTCGCTAATAAGGTCCGCAACAAAGTGCCCTACTTCCGAAGTTGTCTTCACCAGATCAACAGCTGAATTTACGTCAGTCACGAAATGCTCGGCTCCTCCAACAACTTCTTGCAGGGAATGTGCAACCCGATGGAAGTCGTGTACAGCCGCCTGCGTTGTCGCGGAGCTGAAGTTCAATTCGCTTTCCGATAAATCGCCATCGGCCACACGCTTAATTTCAGCCGCTAATAGAATCAGGTCGCTTTCCGCATGACGCTTGGCACGGTTGATCACCACATAAGCTCCTCCGAAACACGCAAGAGCGACCACAATAAGACCTATCAAGAAGGAAGCCCAGCCTCTTCCAGGCAAGAAAAACAGAAATGACAGGACAAACGGCAGCAGCGCTATGACCGATGAAGAGAGAACGATCTGTTTATCTTTAAAAGAATCTTTAAAAGAATTCAATGTATACACCAACCCAACAACTTTTTTTTACATTAATTTTGAAAAAAGCCTGGAACCCAGGCTTTTTTCAAATACAGTCATTTAGTTCAAGTATGCTTCCGCATCTTCCAATTTTTCGAAGGCAAGGACGATATCCCCGAACATACGTTTCATTTGCATTTTCGATACAGCGGATCCTGTATAGTAAGCCCATTTAGAAAGGCCCTTTTGAACGGATAGCTCTCCCAGCGGCCCTAACGCCACCGCTACTTCCTGGGTAAACAATTTGCCTTCGCTCAAGTCCGTCATGCCAGTAAAACCTGGTTTTACCTGAGCAAGGACTTTATTAAATTCCTGTATATACGCTTCTACGTCTTCCATTGTGATGCTTTGTACTTTAACAGTAATTCTGTTCTTTGCTTGGTCGTAAGAAATTTGGAACATGGTCTTACCTCCTGAAGTGTTTAAAATAAGTACTACTTTGATTTTACCAAAATTTACTTTGAAGTAAAGAAAAATTTGTCGTATTTAGCAGTTTTATGAAAGGTTTATTGTCGAATTATGTATTTTTTAGCGAATACATGTCGAATTATAAGAAACCAACCTCTTTGCAGTAAGCGATCATAGCGTTGATCTGCTTGGGTTCAACCGCTTTCCATGAGAAACCGAGCAGGTTCAATACGGCAACGGTTTTCAGCACGGAAGTTTCAAATACCGTCTCATTATGATGCTGTTCCAGCCAGCCATAGTGCAGCATAATCTTCTCGATCTCATCCCGGCAGTCGTCCGCCTCGTATTTCGCCGTCATGTAATCGATGAATTGTTCGAATGATCCCGACTTCACGTCCCACTCCAACCGTCCGTCTGCCAAAATGCGGTGCAAGCTTTCGCGATGCGGATTGAATAGATGGAAAATCTCATTTTGCAATGCCTCTGGCTGCATCAGCAGTACAATCGCCCTGCTCACCGCATCGACATATGAGAAATCCGTGTCCGGTTCCATCTCAGGCACCATGCCAAGCCGGATGAATGATTGAATCATCGTGTAGAACGCGTTTTCCCCGATATTTTCTTGGAATTTGCCTGTTTCGGAATGAAACACGATGTTGCCGATTCGGTAAATGCTCGATCGAATGCCCGTTTCTCTGGCAAGTACGACCCTGCGCTCGGCTTCATGCTTCGTTTTTGCATAATAGTTTTCATACTGCTGTCCAAGATCAAGATCATACTCCGTAAAGTAAACGGCTGACTCGCCTGCGATGGTGCCCGACGCCACGCCAAGGGTAGAAATATGATGAATGTCCTTGCGCTGGTTCAGCTCAGCGAATGTGAGCAGCCGATCCGTAGCAACGATGTTGTGTTGTTCAAAATAGTCGTAAGTCCCATAATGCTTCACTGTTGCTGCTGAATGCACAATGCCGTCAACGGTGCGGGACAGCTCCATATAGGTCTCTTCCGGCAAACCAAACCGCTCTTGCGTCAGGTCTCCCCGATACACCTTAATCCTGCGGAGCATAGCCTCATCCACGAGCGAGCCGAAATAGAAAGCCAATTTCCCTTTCATGCGGTCGGCCGCTTGCTCGTCGGAATCACCGCGTACGATAACATGGACAGTCCATGAGGTCGTCGTCAGCATATCGCGCAGCAGATGAATACCCAGGTATCCGGTCGCGCCAGTCAGCAGCACATGGCTGTAAGCAACTTTCTTTGTCACATCCAAACGGTCATACTTCTCATTCTTCAAGCGGTAAACTTCCTTGCTATCGTCAAAGGAATGAGTGGATTGGGCGCTGTGAGCATTTTTCAGCTGCGCCAATTTATCCATTAGCCGATTGTTCGCCGTCTTGACTTTGGCAGACAAAGCGGCAATCGTCTGATGCTCGAACACATCGTTAATGCCGATTTCAAACTGCTGCTGCAGCCTGGCTACCATGACCGCCGCTTTAAGCGAATGTCCGCCCAGCTCGAAGAAATTATCGTGAATGCCGATACGGGCTACACCAAGCAGATCCTGCCATACTTCTGCAATCCGGCTTTCCGTTTCCGTCCGTGGCGCTACATAGTCACTGCCCAAAGGCAATTGTCCCAGCTCCGGTTCAGGAAGGGCCCTGCGATCGATTTTGCCGTTAGGCGTCAACGGCAATGCCGGTAGCTGTACGAAGTACGAGGGGATCATGTAATCCGGCAAGCTTTCAGCCAGATGGCTCCGCAGTTCCATGACGCTTAGCTCTTCTTCCACAGCGATATATGCGCATAAGTATTTGCCTCCGCTGCCATCTTCTTTGGCTAACACAATCGATTCCTTCACGCTTGCATGATTGAGCAGCGTGTTCTCGATTTCTCCCAGCTCGATACGGAATCCGCGAATTTTCACCTGATGATCCAATCTTCCCAGAAACTCGAGCGTACCGTCTTCATTCCATCGAGCCAAATCGCCTGTTTTGTACATTCTGCCTTCTTCGGCATAAGGGTCCGGCAAATAACGTTCCGCTGTCAAATGGTCTTGGCCGTAATAGCCTCTGCCTACGCAATCACCCGCAATGTATAACTCGCCTGGCACTCCGGGCGGCTGAACCTGCAGACGATCATTTAAAATGTAAATGCTTGTGTTAGCAATCGGACGGCCGATCGGCGGAATTTCCGGAATTTCTCCGTTCGGATCAATCGTATACGTCGTGGCCACGTGAGTTTCCGAAGGTCCGTAGTGATTGTGCAAATACACCTGATAACGACGCAAATGCTCCCTGAACTTTTCCGGAACGATAAGCTGCTCGCCAGCCGTAATAATATGGCGAACCGAAGTCGGGAACCGGTCTGCGTATTCCTTCTCGTTTAATATGAATTTGAGGAACGAAACAGGCATGAACAGGATATTGATTCTTTCGTCTTCGATCACTTGAAGCAGCTTGCCAACCTCACGGCGAGTATCGTTTGTTACTAAATATAAAGTGCCGCCCGCCAGCAGGGTGGACCAAATTTCCTGTGAGCATACGTCAAAGCTCAGTGTCGTGAATTGCAGCACTTTCCCGCTATAATCGACATTAGTCTGCGTAAATTCATATTGGAGCAGGTTGATCATATTGCCGTGCTCCAGCATGACACCCTTCGGCTTGCCTGTCGTTCCAGACGTATAAATAACATATAGCAAATTGTGCGCTTTGTTGCGGTTTTGAGGATTATCTGCCTGTTCGCTATAGACTCCGTCTTGATCCAGGTACAGCTCTTCGCCTTCGAATGTTGTTTTGCCGGCCAAATGCGTTTGCGTCAACATCAGCCTTGCCCCGCTGCTCGATAGCATATAGTTCACACGATCTTGCGGATATTCCGGATCGATAGGGACGTAGGCGCCGCCTGCTTTTAGAATGCCAAGTAGTCCAACAATCATCTCCAGCGACCTATCGGTCATAAGTCCTACAACTTCATCGGCCTGAATACCTTTCTCGATTAGCGTTCCAGCAAGACGGTTGGCCTTCTCGTTCAGCTCCCGGTATGTCAGCTTTTCCTTCCCAAATACAAGAGCGGTATGCTCCGGTGTCCGCAGCGCCTGTTCCTCGAACAACGTCTGAATCGTCGCTTCCTTAGGATACGGGACAGCCGTATCGTTCAAGCCGTAGACTTGCTCATGAACTTCCGTCTCGTCCAGCAAAACAATTTCCGACAGCTGCAGCTGGCTCGACGAAACAGCTGCTTGAAGAATACGGATATAGTGACGGATCATCCGTTCCACAGTGTCCTGTCTAAACAAATCTGTGCAGTATTGGAAATCGATGCGCACAGCCGCTTCCGATTCATTGACATCCACCATCAGATCATATTTGGCAATCGGCTCCACGTATGGGGCTACCGTTACCTCAGATCCTTCCATTGACGGTGCGGTCCGTCCTGTATTTTGCATCACAAACAAGGTGTCAAACAACGGGTTCCGCCCGGGAACGCGAGGTATGTTCAAATCCTGAAGCAGGTGCTCCAGCTCATACTCCTGATGCTCAATAGCGCCAAGAACGCAAGCTCTAATTTCCTGCAAAAACACGGAGAACGACTTATTCTTTTCAGGATAACTCCGCAAAGGCAGCGTATTAACAAACATGCCTATCATATGCTGCATTTCATTTTCCGTACGGCAAGCAAAAGGAGCGCCAACAACGATGTCCTCCTGCCCGGAATAACGGGCAAGCAGCACGTTATATGCAGCAAATAAAATCATATACAGCGTCGTATCGGAGGAAGCCGCAAGCTTCTTCAAACCATCCGTCATTTCGGTGTCGAGCTGAATGGAAACCGTATTTCCTTTAAAGCTCTGAACGAGCGGACGCTCCATGTCGGTCGGCAGATGCAGAATCGGGATTTCTCCCGCCAGCGCCGACTTCCAGTAATTTTGCAAGGCGTTTCGGGCCGTAACATTTTCCTGTTTCCCGTACCAGACTGCAAAATCTTTGAATTGAAGAGAGAGTGCAGGAAGTTCTTCCCCTCCGTACAGCTTGCTCCACTCTTCGAAAAACAGATGCATCGAAACGCCATCCACGGCAATATGGTGGAAATCAAGCAGCAGGTAATGCAGATCGCCCGAACAGGAAACCAAACTCGTCCGCATCAAAGGAGCCTCTCCCAGATTGAATGGCTTCACAAATTCGCGCATGATGCCTGCTACATCTGTAGTGCCAGCTGTAAGAACTTGCAGCCTGAACGGAATGTAGTCCTTAATTGTTTGTACAATCTCTTCTCCGGCCCATTGGAAAGAGGTGCGCAGCATGTCATGGCGGTCAATGAGCTGTTGAATCGTATGCTCCAGCCTGCCCACATCAAGCTTGCCTTCGATACGAAGCAGCATAGGTGTGTTGTAGGCAGTTCCTACGCCTTCCATTTGCTCTATCAGATACATACGACGCTGCGCCGGGTAAACAGGATAATGCTCCATCGCCGGCGCCGGCTCGATAACGGGACGGGCTGCGTCAGCACGGGTATTTCCGGCAATTCTCAGCGCTTGTTCTCTGACTGTCGTATACTGGAACAAGTCGGTGATCGGCAATCGCACGCCGAAGCGCTGCTCGATCTGCCCACGCAGTAAGGCCGCTTGCAGGGAATGACCGCCGATTTCGAAGAACCGCTCATCAGTGCCAATATTGGCATGCCCCAAAATCTGCTGCCACAACGCTATGAGCTGGCTTTCCGTTTCGTTCGCTGCTGGCGTAGACACAGCCGATTCTACCGCTCGCTCAGGTTCTGGCAGCGCACGTCGGTCTACTTTGCCATTGGCATTTACAGGCAAGCTGGATAAGGTCACAAAACGCGCTGGAACCATATAGTCCGGCAAGCGAATAGACAGAAAATCGGCAAGCTCCCGGTGCGTGCAGCTCTCCGGAGCAACTACATACGCGCACAGATAGCTGGCACCGTGCTGATCCTCGCGAGCCATTACCACGCAATCTTTAACGTCATCGTGCTGCAGAAGCTGCTGTTCTATTTCTCCTACTTCGATACGGAAACCGCGAATTTTCACCTGATGGTCAATTCGTCCGAGAAATTCAATCGTGCCGTCAGGCAGCCATCTGGCAAGATCGCCAGTCCGGTACATGCGCTCATCCTGAGCGTACGGGTGAGAAGTGAATTTCTCCGCAGTCAGGTCGGGTCTGTTCAAATAGCCCCGGGCGAGACCGACACCGCTCACGCACAGCTCCCCGGCCATGCCAATCGGCTGCAGCTTGCCTGCCGCATCCAAAATGAGAATTTGGCTGTTATAAACCGGTTTGCCGATCGGAATGTTATCCGTCAGCTGCGTTACCTTGTGCGAGGTCGTTACGACGGCATTTTCGGTCGGGCCATAGCAGTTAAATAGCTCGTAACGTTTTGCGCTGAAAGTCTTTAATTTATCTCCGCCTGTTAAGAGCACACGCAAAGAGGTGTTGTCCAGCCCCATAAACTGCTCGCACAGCTGAGTCGGCAAAAAGCTGATCGTGATCCCTTGTTGATGGAAAAAAGCATTCAGCTCTTCGCTATCGAGACGAATTTCATCGGGAACCATGCTGAGGGACGCGCCTGAAATAAGATAAGGGAATATTTCCCAAACGGATGCATCAAAACCGAAACCTGCATATTTGGCTGCCCGGTCAAGCTCTGTCACATGAAAATACTTCTGGTGCCACTCAGCCAAATTCACTAGCGACCGGTGCTCAATCATAACGCCCTTCGGCGTTCCTGTTGAACCAGACGTGTAGATGATATAAGCCAAGTCGGTCGGCTTCACTTCAATCCCATTCGCTGATACTTCTTCAGCCTTCAGCCATTCGTCGTTAACGGACCATACTTCTCCTTGGAAAGCAATCTCCGGGCGAATGCCGGGGGTCGTTAACATCAGGCGTGTCTGGCTGTCTTCCAGCATAAACCGTACGCGTTCCGCCGGATAATTCGGATCGATCGGCAAATAAGCCGCCCCTGCCTTCAGAATGCCGAGAATCGAGACAATCATCTGCGTAGAAGCGCCGGCCATAATGCCAACAATGTCACCGGTTCCGAACCCTTCCCTGACGAGAATTCGAGCCAATCGGTTGGATTGCTCGTCCAATTGCTTGTAAGTCAGTGTCTCCTCACCGCTAACTACAGCCGGACGGTCCGGCGTTCGCTCTACTTGTGCTTCGAACAGCTGGTGAATCGCAGCATCCGAGGAGAATTCAACCTGCGTGCTGTTGAACGCTTGCAGCAAAATTTCCTTTTCTTCCGAGCTCATATAATCAATGGATTCGATGGCAGCTTGAGGCTGATCGTTCCAAGTCATCGCGATATTTTCTAAATGGCCGAGCATACGATCTACGGTTGCAGCCTGGAATGCGCTTGCTCGATAGAACGCCTCAACCTCAATCGTTTCCGTTATTGTAAACCGCAGAAACAGATCATTTTCCTGCATAATGGCGTCTATGTCGAACCCGGTATCTCCGCCCATGCCCACAACCGTGTTGAAGGGCAGCTCATGACCAGCCTTCTCCTTGATCTCGCGAAGCTCGCCAATTGTCAGTGACAGCGACCTCTCGCGATCGATGAGGGCTTGTGTTTGCATCACCGTCTCGTCTAAGGAAAGTGCCGAAGCTGTGTTCATCTGAACCACAATCATTTTGTCTTCGCCTGGCAGGAAAGCACCGTAGCAAGCCTCATTTGTGTTTAAATAGCGTTGTAACAATACGAACCATGCCGTATACAATACCGTGGATAGTTCCACGCACGCTAGTTCGGATGCCTTGCGAAATGAGGGCAGGGTCTGCTTTTTGAACAACCGTTTTAAAGAAGATACCACAGTTAGGTCTATCGGTTTCGAATCTGGAGCGAGGAATGTTTTATGATCCTCACTGTATAATTTATGTTGCCAATATTCCTTGGTGTCGTTCTGATTGATAAGGACCAAAGCCATTTCTTCCACTTCCTTCTCTATTTAGATATTATTAGGGCGCAAAAAAAGCAACCCTGCCGAAAAGAGTTGCTTAGCTACTGAACAAGCAATATCTTGGCAGCTGGCTGGCTGATAAACGTTGACGTTCATGTTAGCCCCTTTAGCTTTGCGTCTCCGGCTTCCGCCGGATTTGCCCTTGTATGCAATTGTTTATACTTGTCTTATTTTAGCATATATTACCTCTTGACCTTTTTCATTTTACCATTTCATATGTAATTTTCAATACAATTCATAATTGACAACGCTTTCAAATTTAAAGATTTTGCAAATTATGTCGAAACTGTTGTTTTATCCTCGAAATATTATCTTTTTTATTGTGTTTAATTTTGTTTAGTGATAACTAGGAAAGCTTGCCTTTACGCTCATTTTCGGTAAAAAAAAACTACAGCGGAATAACCAACATACTGTGCTTGTTTTCAAGGTTTTGTAGGTATGCTAGGGGATCTTTTC
>NZ_JBYTBS010000030.1:0-82369 GCF_058789495.1 Paenibacillus sp. FW126-R14
GATCCTACCTGTTTAATCGTCATAAATCCGTTCACCCATAAATAATATAAATTTTAACACATATTGTAATTTTACTGTCCAATAATTTTATATCAAAGAGATATCATAATTATTAATCTTCAAAAGGCTACACCTGAATAAAATCCAAATGCTTCATTCGATTTATGACAGCTAATACTTCATTCACTCTTGGTAATTCAAGCCACCTTTCGAAACCGGGAAAAAAGGAAGAAAATACACTATCCACGCCTTCTCTTTCCATATCTTCGAGCGCTTTTTTAATTTTGTCATGAAGGAAAATGAGGTGATCCTGATTACTTACTGCGATTTTTCGAAGTAAAAAGGCAATAGCCGCAAGCTGGGCATGTGAGGTGATATTGTAAAGCCCTCGGATATCAATTTGTTCATCACCCATCATCAAGTACCCCATGGTTGAAACCACCAGCTTTTCTGTACCACTGCCCTGTGGATAGCTCGAAAAGCGATCGGCGGTTATTTTTCTTTCTATCTCCCATTTTGTAAACGGGATACGTTCACGTGGTTTTTCGTGTTCACATAATTTTTTTGCTTCCTCGGTTACGTTTTTGGGCACAAAATTGTCCATCAGGATGATTTGATCGGCAACGGCTAAAAATTCTCCGCTGCCTCCAATCACAAGAACGGAAGATACGCCAGCAGCCTCATAAAGCTCTCTGACACGTTCCGTAAAAGGTGTAATGGGTTCACGCTTAATTAATGAACGCATTTTGATGTCTTGAATCATGAAATTCGTCGCACTTCTGTCTTCATCAATGAGAAGCAGCTTGCACCCAACGTTGATGGCCTCCATAATATTGGCGGCTTGAGATGTGGAACCTGAGGCGTAATCCGTCGAAAACTGTTCCGCCGAACTATTAGGTATCCATTTTATGAAAGGCGTAATATTGATATTTCTAATGGAACGGCCTTCCTCTGCCGATATTTCCATTGCACTTTGATCTGTAATCACAAATTCTCGTCCGTCGCCTATGCTGTGATTGTAAATCCCCGAATTTAGTGCATCCAGCATTGTGCTTTTACCCGAATAACCACCGCCAGTGATGACCGTCACCCCCTGTTTGATTCCCATTCCTCGCAAACCGCAAATTTCAATTTCAACATCTTCCGGTGATGTAAAAGGCAAGGCACCCTCGAGTGGCCCGCTACCCTCTTTATTTCTTGGCAAAATGCTGCCATTCGCAATAAACGCACAATACTCACTGGATTTCAGCCATTCGCGAATCCTATTTTGTTTTTTTACCAATGCATAGGCAGCATTTAGCTTGGTGAGATCCCAATTAGCAATCAACGCCTCCACTTCTTTTGGAAGCATTTTGCAGAGCATGCGCATCGCTTTATCATGATTCTGGAACGGCAGCTGAACGGTAATCATTATGCATAGATACCATTTATCCGAGACGGCTTCGACAAAGGATGCATTTCGCTTCAACACCACATTGGTTGGACGAAAACAATAAAAAGCACCATTTTCTTTATGGGAACGTGACCGGTTATAAACCAATTCATTTAATGCCTCACTATGATTAACCCATTCTCTTAAAGCAAAATCTGCGAGAACAACTCCATCCACATTTTCATCTAAGCCGAGACGGTCAAAAGGTATTTTTATGGTGATACATGGTTTATCGAGTGTGAGTTTATGTGTCCGTTCAATGAGATAGGCAACATCGTTATGCCAATAGGTTGGATCACTTATCGTCCCCCCTTGATCATAATAAGAACCTTCATAAATCAGACTGTAAGATGACTGTCCGGATTGTAAGGAGCGAAAATATTGAGCGAGTCTTTTCATAAAGCATCATCCTTTCAATTTTGTCCAAAAAAATAACAGCCACTCAGTAAGTGGCTGTCAAAGATCGGCAAGAACGATTAACGTTCCTGCCGCCTACATATAAAAGCCCTGAGAGTGAATCTTACCCTCAGAGCCTAATGTATCCGTGAAAAAATAATTAAAAAGCAGCATGAGGATAAGACATATATTTTTTTGTTTTCATTGTCCTCACCTCGTTACGATTTATTTTTGCAACAATACAATCCTAACATTAAGCTCATCCGCAATCTAGGGAAAGATTGATTATAATTAATGCTACTTATGGGAGCATTAATTATGCCTGGCAATACACCTTAACAAGCGCTCTTTTACAGTTAATAGCAGTACTTCCTCAACCGTTTCTGCGTTTATACCAGATAACAGCAGCGGATCGTCTGTCAGCATTTTCGAGTATTACTTAATACGAATTTTATATGGTTGTCGAATGTATGAAGGATAATCGTTGAGGGTTAAGGTCAGCGGCTGTTTATAAGATTGATTCGCAATATAGTACATCGAGTGTTGCTCTCCTGGTTTTGATCCCTCCACATACCCTCTAATAATCTCATGAAGATCGTGTTCTTTATAGCGGTTGCCTGCCGCATCAGTGAACTCCCCCTCACCTAGTGAATACATCATCTTGTCTGTGCTGTCGAGTCCTTTTAGGACAAAATCAAGTTTCGTGTAAGTATCGTTTTTTGTTACCGAATATAGATCAAGCTTCCTGTCCGGCGCCTGAAGCAGTTGCCCTTTCTCCGTGTCAATTAAGATAGAAGTCTGGTTTTTGTCAAGTGCCCGAAACCAACTTCCTTCGAGGGTCAAGGACTTAGGTGAATTAAAATACGGACTTTCAAAATGATAAACAGGATGATCCTTCACCATATTTGCCGAAGTATTTCCCCAAACGGTGCCTTTGTCATCGACCAGTCGGATATCACCTGGTCCGAAAATCTGTTTTGTATTGTTCTCGTCGTAATCTAAATATAGAGATACCCGCAATGGGGAAACGACGGCTTTGGCGAAGATGATGCTCTGACCTTCGATCTGAATGGACTGCCCAAGCACGTACTCGTGTTGAAGTCCGGCAAACCGTGCTCGATCAATCGGTATTTTCACGTCGAATTCCGTTCCGCCTATACTTACTACCCCGGAGATTGGCGTGTTCTCCGCGCCTGCAATCGTCTCCTTCGGAGCGTTTGACGAGTTTGGTGATTCTGACTTTTGGAGATTCACTTTCAGCACCACCTCGTTGGACATTGAATATCCCTGCGAAAGTTCGAAATCTAAGGTTCCGCGGTGAATGCCCGTTTTCTTGCTATCTTGCTTCACTTCATCAGGATAATTAAAACCGACTGATGCCTCTATTGGTTTGCCTGTTGTGTCCAGCAGACTTATCCCATCAAATTGAACGGATTCATTCCCCTTAGGCAGTTGAATCTCGTAGAACACAACCATCCGCGAGTCATCCGCGATGATCCCTTGGACCGTGAACTTCATCCCCTCATGCTCCTCGGAAATGCCTACAGTCTGTATGAATTCATTGTCCACCGCTAGCTTTATTCCTTTATCGTAGGAGTTGTTAATCAGATCAACGAACTTTTCAAGTCCAGGGATATCTCTGATTATAGAGGCAAATACAGGAGAGACCTTTATTGTGAAAATGCAGGAAAACAATACAAGAACGAGCGTAATGAAGCCCACAATTCGTCTTCTGAATTCCTCTCTTCGGCGTTTGATCTCTGTTTGTCCCTGCCGAATACCAGCCGCGATGGCCGCCTCAATACGATTGGAAATTCCAGCGTCGATTTCTTTCTCAGACGTGTTGTGCATATTCGCCCTCCTTCCGCAATGCGATCCGAAGTTCATTTAATGCTTTGTGCAACCATGTTTTCACTGTGCCTTCCGGCTTCTCCAACAGGTTGGCGATTTCAGACAGTGTCATATCCTCGTAATATTTGAGGATAATAATGTGGCGTAATTTAGGCGGAAGTAAATCAACGGCCACCTCAAGAAAGATTTTGTCATCCATTGCCAGATCCGCCGCAAGATGCACGGGCAATTGAAATAACGGCATGACTTTACGCTTTCTTTTCTGTTCATCGATGCAAATACGGATAAGGATTCGTATTAACCAAGTATGAAAATATCTTGGCTCTTTTAACTTTGTGAGCTTGGTATAGGCCCGGTATGTCGTTTCTTGAATAACCTCAAGCGCATCGGTTTCATCTTTAAGGTATGCAAAAGCAATGGAGTAAAGCTTCTCCTTTTTGGAGCTAATCAATTGGTGAAACGCCTCGTGGTCACCTCGTTGTGCTGCGATCACCTGTTCTTCTGTAGCCACTCCCTTACCACTTCCCTTCCTCTATTAGACTGTCGAACCCCCTAAACGGTTTTTCTGTTTAATAAATATTACCATTATTGGTCGCAGGTCGCGCGAAGGTTCACCGGACGCTGTTCGAAGAAGCCCAGGCGCTTGACCGCACATTGATTCAGAAGACAATCAATCCCAACATATTTTAGGCCATCCTTTACGGATGGCCTTAACTTCACTTCTATTGCTTATGGCTGGAGTTTAACCGATTCAGATCTATTGAATATTGAATCTTTTCAGCTCCTGACCAAGCCTCTCAGGATCGTATAAGTCATTGCCGATATACAGGGACATGCCATTTTGAATAAGATATTTGGCAATACCACCGCGGTTATCGGGGATGTTTTGCTGTCCTTTTGGAATTTTGGTAAAAACTAGCTCCTTCTCGCTCTCTGAAGCCTTTTCAACCACATAGGACATTTGAACGCCTTTAATATCTTCTCCATTGATGTTTTGCGGGCTGCTTCTCTTCTTCATTAGAGCCGCGTAGCCTTGTCGCTGCGACTCTTTCCCTTTGTCATATAACTTGTCTTCCAGCGTATCGATATCCCATGCCACCTCGCGAAGCTGCAGAATGCCATTCTCGTCGATAAAGGAAACGTCTACCTCCTGCTTCTTGCCTTCCTTCTGCGGCTTATCGTTGTCCCATTCTTCTGTGCCGATTTTCACCGGTTTCGAATCGGGCAGCATGCTCTTAGTGGCCAGATTGGCATGCCGAATTTCAGCCAAATTGCCCTGAAAATTGAGATATTTCCCTCCCGCGCATAAATCTTCCGTAAACTTTTTCAGCGTAACGTGATCAATCAACTTCCCGTTCTGCGCTGTTTCCAGCTCCACGGCAACGTCAGACATCAATCTCGTCACCGCTTTACTGTTGCCGGTTTCGAACACGATATTGCTAATATTTTCTGCTAACGTATCGCACAATTCTCTATTGCTGATAATCGCATCAACAGCTGAGATGATGTCCTGAAAATCCTTTCTGACGGCATAAATCTTCAACTGCTTTTCAATTTTGTTCTGCGCAGCTCGTTCATTTCTTGCCTTATTTCGTCCCGTCCCGTTCTTTTCCCGTTCATCAGCCTGGCTTGCTTCCTCTGCCATCCCATCCTTTTGGTGGAGCGCCTCCCATTCTTCGCGAAACTTCTTCATCTCAAGTTTGTATTCTGACTCATTTTCGGTGCGCCAGCGTTCATCCAGTACGGACACCTTGCTGTCCTCATACTCGTCTTTGTACCTCTCTTTAAGAGCGTCCTTGACCTTACTATCGATATACTCGCTGCGGTCTTTCCTGGCATTCAATTGATCCTTGACCAACTTCTTGACCGTCTCCATCTGTGTGATCAGTTCCCTCTTGCGATTCTCCTCATTCTCCAAACTGTCCTTCTCTGTTGACTTCTCCTTTCCCCACTCGAATTCCGCCTCTTTGAGCTTATCCTCATGCTTTTCCAGCTGCTGAGCCTGAGTGTCGAAAGCTTTCTTCCAGTCTTCCTCTTTCACGTCAGCATCCCCCTTTTCCTTTTCCTTGTTCTTTTTAGAGATCCATTGCCCCCTCTCCCTTTTCAAGGCTTTAATGCCACTATCAGCTTCTTTCACTCCTTCCAGACTCAACATATACTCATTCTTCATTTCCCCCCTGATCGAAATGACCTTCTCCAGCAATTGAATGCGTTCCTGGATATCCTTAGGATCGTCCAGGAGCTTGTCCTCTACTTCATCGGTTGCCGATTTCAGCTTTTCTTTTGCCTCCCTTAACTCTGACGACAGGTTCCGTGCCTGCTTCTTTTTACCTAGGTACGCTTCGGCCATCTTTTCCGCTGGGTCCCGGTCCTTCAACACTTTCACAACATCTGAAGGCTTGTCCCCGACATAGGTGACATCCCCCGTTTCCTTATTGATCCTGTAATCGACCTGCCCAAGTTTAGACGTAGTGACTTGCACAGAATCTACGAAAGCGTATAAAGACTTTTTGCGGAAAGTATTCTTTTTCAGCGAAGTCTCGATCAGTTCGCGGATAAACTCGGCCTCTCTCTTATTTAGTTCATTACCCTGCATGATAACCAGATCGGCGATCCGCACCGAATCCTTGATTGCTACCTCGCCATTTTGCCCGTCCAATTGCTTGACGGCTTTGATCAGTTCCTTTTCAAACGTTTCCGACTTCTCTCCTTCAATAACTTTGTGCTGCCTCGTTTCCACCGTGTCCTTGCCCCAGACAACCGTGTCTCCGCCCCATTCATAACCGAGATCTATTGAGTCGGAAGCAATAGCCTCGGCCTCCTTATCCCGGCCCGATTCCTTCAGCTTATCAGCGAGCGGATCCGGACCCATTGTACCGAATTGCACCTGGTTTCCGTCTTTGATTTGCTCTAAAGCAAACAGAATCTCCCGAATAAAACCTTTGCTGGACCTCGTGTTATCCTCTTTCGTATCCGTTTTCTTCTTGCCGGCTTTCGCCTTCGCGTTAAATGCCGTAATTGTTTTATAGAAACCGTCAGGATTGAGAACGAGGCCGCTGTTCGCCATTTCCTTGACTTCATCTAAGAACCCGGTTTCCTCGGCGATACTTAGAATCGTATTCACATTCTGTTCCGTCTCGCGATAATTCTTATCCTCCTTATTAACTTTATACATATTTTTCATCATATCCTCGACGTCTGATTCTTCATAACGTTGAATCATAAGCTCATTCGACCGCTGCACCACGGGCTGTGAAGACTGATTGCCGAACATACGCTGCACTGCTTGATTTCCAAACATGCGATGCAGACGATGGATGCTTCCAGGGGCGGAGGTAGATAACTCTTGTGTCAAAAAGCGGGTACTGGATTCCGTAGGTTTCGATTCGTTTAATGGTTTCGATTGGATTGATTGAGAAGTAATCGGATGTCGATGTATCACCATGAGATATATGCAGCCTCCTTGGAGAATGTAACGATGTCCCTCGGTCTTCTTCATTTGGGTAATTTTTCCTTTAAAAAGGGCAACCCTATTATTACATGGAAATTTACCATAAGCAACGAAAAAAGAGATCAAAAAAACACCCTCATCTGAGAGTGCTTCTTTATTAGATGCTAGTGTTAGAGCCTAGCGAACGTAATATAATCGATTTGTGCAGGATCTGCCGATTCGATCCGAAGTGCACGGTTAATCTGTCCTCTATGGTATTGCCCATGTAAGAGAACCTGCAACAGAATGTCTCGTACGGACGTTTGGAACGGAACCCCACTCTGGTTTGCGTAGTTGATCATCTCGTCCAACTTGGATTCCTCGAGCCCTTCGATATAGACACGGTATTGCTCGGCGTTTTCTTCGAACATCGTCCGGATCGCCGCCAGTTCTTCCGCTTCCTCCCACAACGAATATTGCGCGCTGCCCTTGCCCTGCAATCGGGAAAGCCAGACTCGTTCCGCGACCGCCACGTGTCGAACCAGCTTCAGGAGGTCCTTGTTCTTCGTCTCACTCTTCTCAAGCGCGTCCAAGATACGTCCGTCCGCCCAGTACAGGTGGTCCATCATGCATTTGATCGTCTTCATATTGGTTTCCCCTCACAGTCTTAGAACCATATAATCCTCATCAAAATATTTACCGTTGTACTTTAAAGCTCTTTGTTCCACACCATAAACCTTAAACCCTAAAGAATTGTACAGTTTTTTTGCAATGTCATTTTCAGATACAACTGCCAGGTTTATTTGCTCAATCCCGTCGCAATCTCTTGCTTTTCTAATCAGTTCAAGCATGAGTGATTTTCCCAAACCTTGCCCACTCTTTTCTGGTGCCACAAACATTCCAAAAACATTACTTTTATGCGCAGTTTTTAAACCGCTCTCCCGTACAAAAGCTACGATTCCAACAAGCGAACCACGATCCTCAAAAGCCCCAAGGACAAACTTGTCTTTTGTTGGTTTGATTCGCTCAATTACAGTTTCCAGTGAAAATTCTACTTCTCGCTCGTAAGTAGAGCCGAAAGCCTCGGGGTTGATTTTCAGGGCCCTTAATCGCAATTCTTGGTACAAACTAGCATCGTGCTCATCCAAAACCCGAATATTCATGATATTTTCCTCCTGTTCACGAGGTCATTGCTCAAAAAGCCCATCTAGGAGGTCGCTCATTGACCGCAAGTTTTGAAGCTGCTTCTTCAGCATCTGTGTATTAAAGAAGACAACTGAAGGAACCTATCTGTGACAATGATCAAAAAAAAGTTTCTTTGTAACTTTCCCGGTTGGCCACAAACAATACTAAGCTGCAAACCGATTGTATGCGCGCACCGCAAAAAAATAGGCGACGATCATTATCCCTAAGCACCATGCTAAAGCGACCCAGATCTCATTGCCTACCGGCTGACTTGATAATAAGGCACGGATGGTTTCTACGATAGAGGTTACCGGCTGATTTTCAGCAAATGCCCGAACGACTTTCGGCATCGAATCGGTCGGCACGAAGGCCGAACTGATAAACGGCAGGAAGATTAACGGATAGGAGAAGGCGCTTGCACCTTCCATCGTTTTTGCGGACAGTCCGGCAATGACCGCGATCCAAGTCAAAGCCAGCGTAAATAGCAAGAGTATACCGGCTGCGGCGAGCCAAGACAGCACCCCTGCCGACGAGCGAAAGCCCATAATGAGCGCAACGAGAATGATGACGACGACAGAAATGACGTTGGATACAACCGAGGTCAGCACGTGCCCCCATAGGACAGTGGAACGAGCAATCGGCATGGAGTTGAACCGCTCAATGATGCCCCGCTGTTTATCCATAAACAGACGGTAAGCCACGTAAGCCACCCCGCTGGCAATCGCCATAAGCAGTATGCCAGGCAGCAGGTAGTTGACATAGTTATCCGTACCCGTTTGGATTGCGCCGCCAAACACATAAACGAACAGCAGCATCATGGCAATCGGAGTGAGGCAAACCGTGAAGATGGTGTCCATACTGCGGAAAATATGGCGCATGGAACGTCCCAGCATAACGCTCATGTCGCTGAAAAAATGATTTTTTGCCTCCTCCATTTACATGGCCTCCTTTTTACCGATGATTGCGAGGAATACTTCCTCCAAAGTCGGCTGTTTCTCAACATACTCTACCTTCGCTTTCGGGAACAGCTTTTTCAGTTCCGCTAGCGTACCGCCGGCGATAATCCTGCCCTCATGCAAAATGGCAATTCGGTCAGCAAGCTGCTCGGCTTCCTCCAAATACTGCGTGGTCAGGAATACCGTCGTGCCGCCGTCGGCAAGCTCCTTAACAATCTTCCAAACCTCGATACGCGCCTCAGGGTCAAGTCCTGTGGTTGGCTCGTCGAGGAAAAGGATCGGCGGTTTGCCCACAAGGCTCAAGGCAATGTCAAGCCTGCGGCGCATGCCACCCGAATAAGTAGATGGCTTACGGTCCGCCGCGTCAGTTAGTCCGAAACGTTTCAGCAAATCGTCGGCAGCTTGACGCGGTTGCTCCAGATGCCGCAGTTTGGCAATCATGATCAAATTTTCCCGCCCGGTCAAAACCTCATCCACCGCCGCAAATTGCCCGGTCAGACTGATCGCACGCCGCACATTCCCGGGTTTTGACGCGACATCAAATCCGTTTACGACGGCGGTGCCTCCATCCTGTTTGAGCAGCGTGGTGAGAATTCTGACAATCGTCGTCTTGCCCGCTCCGTTGGAGCCAAGCAGGGCGTAAATTTCTCCCCGCTTCACTTCAAAATCGACGCCTTTTAGGACTTCTGTGTCCTTGAAAGACTTTCGCAGACCTTTCACTTCAATGGCTTTTTCCATCGCGGCGTCCCCCTTTTACTTTTTCTTATCCGTAACCTTTTTCATAGCCTTGTTAACTTCTTGGCCAACAGATTCTTGATAAAGATCAGCGTAAGTTTTGGAATCTTTAATTAAATCGTCGCAGAAAGCCGCTACGTCACTGCCCGTCACTTCGAGTACGCCTTTCCCCACGGCCGCTCCTTCTTCAAAAAGATCGATAATCCCCGAGAGCAACCCCGTCCCCTCAGTCAGCTCGAGAGGGCCGACCTTAAAGAAATATTTTTGCATCTCCTTATAAACAATCTGATAATCTTGCGGGAGCGCTTTGACACGCGCCACGTGTGCTCGCCACTCTTTTTTGCCTTCGATAATATCCCGTATTTTCATTTTATCCGCCTCCTATTTGCCTAATTTTTTAGCGATATTATTTTTGAGCTGCTCGCGCCACTTGTCGCGTAGAGATTTTGCCCCTTCTTCGCCAGCCAGCGCTGAACAGAAGCCTTTGATATCGTCACCCAAAACCTCTTGAACACTCTGACCGTCCGCCGCCGATTCTTCCAGCAGACCAAGCACACCGTCAAGAATTGGCATGAGATTACGACCGGTGAAATCGGAGTGCGGCCAAAGATGGACATTAATTTTTTCCCATGCCGCTTGATAATCAGCCGGCAGCTTTTTGACACGCGATTCAAACGTCTTAAATTCTTTGGTCATGTCGCTTCCGGTGATTTTTTCCCAAAAATTCATAGTTCTTTCTCCTTTAACTCATTAATTTTTGATGATACGAACTCCCATTTTTCCCATATCTTCCGCAGCTCCTCACGCCCCGCATCGTTGATCGCGAAAAACTTTCGCGGCGGTCCCATGTCGGAGGGCTTCTTGGTGATCTCCACCAACTTGTTTTTTTCAAGCCGGATCAGGATCGTGTATACCGTTCCTTCCACAACATCTGTGAAGCCGAGGGCGTTCAACTGCCGCGTGATTTCGTATCCGTAGGTTTCTTTGCGGCTAATAATTTCAAGGACACAGCCCTCAAGCACGCCTTTGAGCATTTCTGTTAAGTTTTCCAGCACAATCACCCTTTGCTATTCTGTACGACTGGTATGCAGTATTACTTACTACCACTATAAATTAACACGCAGTAGTTGATTTGTCAATAGCGCTCGCCCTGACATGGATATACATTTTCAACTGCCCTGTCCATTCGTTTAATACTGCAGCGTTATTATTATCTCCATAGTTATTAATGCAGGTGAGCATTAGGTAGAAGCCGTTCCAGGTAAACACCAACTGTATACCATAGTACATGTGACTCAATGCATCCGCTCGATTGAAAATTGTTGTGTTGGTGAATATGAAAGCAATTGGAGGTTGATCATGTGAAAAAGGTAAAATACAAAATGGGGAAATTAGGAAAGTACATTTTCATGAAAAAATATAAAAAGATAAGCACTTTTTTACCGGACACCCGAAAAGCAACTTTGTCTAACATAAAAACCATGCTGAGATTGTATGGAGCAGTTTACTTAAAACCTGATGAGGGAACAGGCGGACACGGGATCTATAAACTTACTGAGGGGAAAAATAACTTTGTTTTACACACCGGATCGCAAGTACGTAATTTTAACTCATTACATGTCTTATTTCATACGCTTCAAAGGAAACTAATTAGAGATAAATATATCGTTCAAGAAAGAATTATATTGTTGAAATATAAAAATCGTCCGTTTGATATCAGGGTTATGTTGCAAAAGAATGAAAAAGGAACATTGGACGTTACCGGGATTATTGGAAGACAAGCAAAGCGGAATAAAATAGTAACGAATTATCATTCGGGTGGAACTCCCTTGCCTATCGATACCTTGCTCAAGCCGCATCTGAATGACGAACCGCGGAAACAGTATATTCAATCTCTTGAGAGTTTAGGGAAGGAAGCAAGCGCTGTTCTTGGCAAAAGTTATAAAAGCAAACGAGCCTTCGGAGTTGATATAGCCATTGATCATAAAATGAAACCTTGGGTCTTGGAGATTAACACTCAGCCCGACATGAGCATCTTTAACACATTGAAAAACAAAACGATGTACCAAAGGATTCTCAGATACTCAAAAATGAAAAGATGAGCAGTAAATTAGTACACCCTTCTCAGTCCAACAGTAGATGTGGATTGGCGCCTACTTTAGAAATACCGGGGATGTGATTCATTTATGCAAATAAAAAAACACCTGTTGGCAAAAGCCACCAGGTTCGAAACCCCTTTTTATGTCGTTAACGGAAGCTCACCAGGACAAACGATGATGATAACTGCCGGAGTTCACGGTAAGGAAATTGCCAGTATACGCGCGGCTAATAAACTTATACGTCTGCTGAAGGAAAGCAGACTCCAAATCAAACACGGAACATTGGTGATTGTACCGATCGTCAATCGTCAGGCATACAAGAGGCGAATTAGGGGGATTCCCGATCTGAACCGGACATTTCCGCGAAAAAGGAAAGAATCTGCCCGTCATCCGCTGTCAGCTGCACTATTTCAATTAGCTAAGCAAATTCAGCCATCGTGGTATGTTGATTTACATGAAGCCAACGGTTTATCCCAATTAAGTCCAAAAGCGTTAGGACAGACATTGATTGCAAATCCTAATAGTACTGCGATTCCTACGGTCAAGCGAATAACAGCGCATTTGAATCGATCTATTGTTCAAAAATCAAGAAAGTTTAAAGTGCGCTTGCGCAAATTACCAGGCTCTGGCCGCCAGGCTGCATATCGCTTGTTGAAAGCAAAAGCAGTTACCGCCGAAACGTGCTGGAGTCTGCCTATGGCGATCCGAATAAATTATCAGATGAAAATATTGGAATGCCTGTTAGCTGAAGCAAACATGATCGAGCGTGGAAGTGTGTGAGCGAAAACAACGTATGGATCGGGCCTGTGGAACGAACGTTCTTCGTAAGTGCATTATCTATCTTCGGGTGCTTTGTCATTATTCATTTTTGCAAGTATCTTTTGCAAGGTTGAATTAATATTCAGCAAAGCCATGAAAACAAACCCTAACATAATAAAAAATGTAACTTCCTTACCGTGCCCCATCGCTAAATAACAAAAAGAGCAGCTGCCTCGGCGGTCTGCTCCCTAGTATTTGCACTATTGTTTTCCGGACAAAAATTCAGGCAGAATGGCAGCATCATATTCCCATATGCCTTCTTTTTTCCCAGATAGTAATGCTGATGATTGAAACGATGCATCGCCGGTAGAAATTGTATCCTCGTCTTGCGAAGAGATCTTGATTAGAATTCTTAGAAATACTGCTAAACTGATAACCGCAGATATAAACTTTTTCTTCGCTTTCCCATCTCTTCTAATCAACGATATGATGCCGAGGATAAGAAATACGAAGAAGGCCAAAATACTTATTAATAAACCAATGAATGTCCACCACATGTACGTTTCCCCGTTGATAATCCTCCATCGGCTGGAGTTTTTGCTTGATATCTGCCAAACATCACATCTCGCCTGAGTCTCCAAGCAATTGGCTCATAAAGTAAACGCATATTCCAACAATGAATACGTCAATAACCAGAATGCCAAAATACCACTTGGTAAATCACATTTTAAAATGAAATACTTATTTTCATAGCGTGCTGCGCCGTAGTTCATAAAAATACTGTACACTTGGATGCTTCAACTTTATCTTCTCGGACATGTTTACAATTCGCTTTTTCCCGACTCGTCTGTCCACCAAAGCTAGAATATTCAATAAGATCTCGTGGCTCTCTAAGCTTTCCTCTATAGAAGTGGATAAAAACTTATGAGCTGCCTCGATAAAGTTTGATTTACTTAATGATGATTGCGCCGACAACAGGTCCTTGGCATATTCTGCTATTTTTTTATTTCTTGCGATTACGATTAGACGTTCCTCCGGAACTGTCCCCTTAGTATCTTTTCTGACTGCTTCAATTTCTTCATTGCTGATAGGTATTTGGATATTTGAATCATTCTTAATTTCCTGCTCAGTCTGATACCATCGGATTAAATTTGTATTATCACTCATATTAAGTACGTTCTTTTTATCGACCGCAATATAACAAATTCCAGCCTTATCAAGTAAATAACGGTAGGAGGTTGCGCGGTATTCGACCCTTCCATGTAACGCGGGACACAGAAAGCTCTCCAGATTTTGTTTCAATTTACTCCAGGACATGTACTCCTAAATCCTCCTATGTTCTATGCTTTAAAGTTGATTAAATCAACTCCATTTCTTTATCAGTTTCTCCACTCGCTTTCGTTTTGTATCCTTTTCAATATCGTCGAGTCGTGCGTAAAGAGTCTTTATGAAAGAGGCTTTGTTTGTATCGTTGACGATGGATGTTGCATTCTCCGCATACATGGGAAGTTGATTAGTCGGACATCTCTTAAGCTGTTCAATGAGCAATGCGAATGCATGATCCGCATAGGCTTTGACCGAACATAGTTTAATCAGGATATTGATTCCGTGATCTTTGGTGATCACCGAGCCTTTGTCCGCAACGTCAACAATTTTTGCAAGTGCTGTATAGATGACTTCCGGATTTTCAAGAGTTATCGCATCTAACGCTGTCATAGCCCCCCAAACAAGTCGATTGTTCCCATGATCAAGCAAAGTTACAAACTCTTTGCTGAATGCGGCAACTAAAGACGGTTTGAGATCTCCAATTTCATAGAGAACTTTAATGCAATCGCTTTGAATGTTCTTATCTTTGTTATGCAGCAAGTGATCAACAAGCTCTTTCACAGCTTCCCGATCCTCGCGGTCGGCTATTTCTTTCGCCAGTTCCTGATTAGGAACTTCGTCTTTGCGGCCCAGTGACGTTGCTAATTTGTCGATTATGATCATCGGTTTATCTCCTTTGAGGTTGAGGCAACTCGTTTTATTAAATAACCTTATATGATTTAGGGTAAATGTGCTACATTAAATTGTTCTACGCGATTTTTTTCCATAACCAAGTAAGCTAACAAAGAAACCACTCCATAGTTAGGAGTGGCTTGAGGAGATATCTCTAGTAGGCGTAAACTGGACCAAAATCCCGGTGCGAGCTTCACTCGATCGGCGGCTGTAGTTTTCATCATGGTATACCTCCCGGAGCAACGTCCAAAGTCAAAAATGGCCCACGGATACCGTGGACCCTTAAATTATAGCTTAACCGTCAAGCAGCGTCACTTGTTCTTCTATCCCTTATTGTTTGGCACGTATTTCTTCATTCATTTGTCCAATAATCTCTAGGATGCTTTTGGATCCAAGGTCCCCACCACCCCGTTTTCTCACAGACACGCTTCCGGAATTCTTCTCATTCTCCCCGAGAACGAGCATATACGGTATTTTTTCAAGCTGGGCTCCTCGAATTTTATACCCGAGCTTTTCATTCCTCGCATCTACTTCAACACGAATTCCAGTCTCTTCCAGCGATTTCTTCACTTGCAAGGCATAATCGATATAGTTCTCCGAAACCGGCAATAGCTTCACCTGAACGGGTGCAAGCCATAGCGGGAAAGCTCCGGCGAAATGCTCGGTTAATATGCCGATAAATCGCTCAATGGATCCATAAATGGCACGATGTATAACGACCGGCCGGTGCTTCTGGCTGTCCTCGCCGATATAAGAAAGGTCGAATTTCTCGGGCATCTGGAAATCCAATTGGATAGTCCCGCATTGCCAGCTCCTTTTAAGCGCATCTAAAATATGAAAATCAATCTTGGGTCCATAGAATGCCCCATCGCCTTCATTGACATGATACTCGATATCAAGTTTCTCCAGGACGTTCTGCAAAGATTGTTCAGCCTGGTTCCATAGCTCTTCTGAACCCATTGAATCTTCGGGCCGCGTAGACAGTTCGACCTTGTATTCAAAGCCAAGTACTTGATAAACGTAATCGATCAAAGCAATGACACGGCTAATTTCATCCTCAATTTGTTCAGGCAAAACGAAAAGGTGTGCGTCATCCTGACAGAATGTACGGACCCGCATCATTCCGTTAAGCGCTCCGGAAAATTCGTGGCGATGCACTTGACCAAATTCGG
Source organism: Paenibacillus sp. FW126-R14 (assembly GCF_058789495.1). Lineage (NCBI taxonomy): Bacteria > Bacillati > Bacillota > Bacilli > Caryophanales > Paenibacillaceae > Paenibacillus > Paenibacillus sp. FW126-R14. The sequence continues at coordinate 16,014 of NZ_JBYTBS010000030.1, forward strand.
AAAGACGGATCGGCAGCTCCCGGTAGGAATGTAAGCTGTTTTTGAAAATAAGCATGTGTCCCGGGCAGTTCATCGGTTTAAGCGCATACTTTGTTTCGTCCACGTTAGTGAAGTACATGTTATCTTTGTAATGCTCCCAATGTCCCGATTGCTCCCAAACCCGATTATTCATCATAAGTGGTGTACGCACTTCATTGTAATCACGCTGCCTCTGCAATTCACGCGCAAAGTTCTCCAGCTCCGTACGAATCGTCATCCCTTTCGGAAGAAAGAAAGGCATTCCTGGCGCTTCTTCAGAGAACATAAACAAGTCAAGTTCTTTCCCAAGCTTGCGGTGGTCACGCTTTTTAGCTTCTTCAAGAACATGCAGATGTTCTTCAAGCTGGGCTTTTTTCGGAAAAGAAGTCCCATAAATCCGCTGCAGCATCTTATTATTGGAGTCACCACGCCAGTAGGCACCCGCCACGTTCATCAATTTGAACGCTTTGATCCGGCCTGTCGAGGTAAGGTGCGGTCCCCGGCACAGGTCAAAAAATTCACCTTGATCATAAATGGTAATGACGGCATCTTCCGGCAGGCCATGAATGAGCTCCAATTTTAATGGTTCTTCGAGCTCCTCGAATATCTTAATTGCTTCACTGCGGCTGACGACCCGGCGAACAATGGGCAGGTTCTCCTGGATAACTTTCTCCATCTCTTTTTCGATGGCAGCAAGATCATCTATAGACAGCGGTTTTTCTATATCCATATCATAATAAAATCCATCTTCGATGACCGGTCCAATTCCGAGCTTTACTGCCTTAGCTCCATATAGGCGTTTAATAGACTGAGCCATTACATGCGCTGTACTGTGCCTGTATATATCCAAGCCCTCTTTACTGTCAAGAGTAACGATTTCGACAAGGCTATTAGGCTCGATCGGTTGATTAAGATCAACGAGTTTGCCATTGATTTTTCCAGCTACCGCGTTTTTCTTCAAACCTGCAGCAATGGATTCTGCCACTTGTTCGATTGTCGTACCTTGTGGATACCTCCTAATAGTTCCATCTGGCAATGTTACATTGATCTCCATGATTTAGCCTCCATTTCTAGTTATTCTTTATTTTTGAACGCAAAAAAACGCATCTCTCCCACTAAGGGACGAGTGCGTTCAGCTCGTGGTTCCACCCTAATTCGACCTTCAGCCTGTCATTCTTTGGCTGGTCGCCAAAGTAGCAGTTGCAAGGTCCTTATTAGTATCCGGTATCGGGGATAAAACGGTGACGCATACTGCCGCGACAAACAGATCGACGGGTTCAACGACACGGCTGCAAAGGGGTAATTTCACAACCGGTTACAGGAGAAGCTTTCAGCCTAAACTTCTCTCTCTGGACAGTTCGTGAAGGAAATCATGTCTTTGGTCATTGCCTTATTTATGTTTACTGGTATTATATTACATAGTCGCGCTCTAGAAAATCAAGGGAAAGAATTATTATAAAAGAAAAAGGAGGAATCGTGTAGACTTCCCCCTTCTATTGCTTAATTACTCCAATATCTTCATCGCAACTGCTGATAAATCATCGATGTCGATGATACCGTCTTTATTCACGTCTCCGGCTTTAAATTGATTCCAGTCACTGTCGGTCGACTTCTTGCCATACCCGGCTGCCACTATCGCCAAATCTCCGATCGTTACTTTGCCGTCACCGTTAACATCTGCGGAAATTCTGGATGATTCGAAGGCGGCAATAGCCAATGTTAAGTTGGTTACAGCTTGATCGATCTGCTGTTGAGTTGCCGAGGCTTGATCGACAACAGCTTGGGCTTGATTGATCACTGTTTGTAGAATAGCCTTCGATCCGACTATGTATTGACCGTCGGCCTTGCCTTCTACTGCGGCATTAACTTTGGATTGCGCTGAGCTGATTAAGGTCTGAAGAGCAGCCGTATCGACAGGTTGTTTTTGTACGTCGAATGTGAAAGAGGAACCCGGTATTTGTAATTCCTGACCCATACCGTTCGCAATAATCACATTGCCAATCGCTACTGCAGTTTTACTCGGAGATGCGTTAGGTTTGGAAACGAATGTAAAACTAACGAAATTGCCATTGGCCGGAGTCGCTTGGTCTTTAGCAAGCGCTGCTGTCAGGAATCTGATTTTCCCCGGAGACAGTTCTTTCGAATCAATAATTTTTAAACCTTCCGTCACTGGATTCGCCTTTACGAACGTTAGTACATCGGGATCGAACTGTATAGTCAGATCCTGCGCAAATACCTCTTGATATACGCTATCGGTCACTGCACTGATATTGAAGCTTAAATCAAATGGCGTATCTGCTGCAACAGATGCCGGACCGGTTAAAGACGCTGCTGCCGTTTCACCTTCGTAAACAGCGATTGAATCCAAGTAGGTCGTCATAACCTGACCTGTCGTATCCTCAGTCAGAATAACGACGTCAAGGAAAGCGATCGTGCCGTCATTCTTTGCCGGATCGTAAGCAAATTCCAAGGATTGCTCAGCACTTGTTGCCTTATTCTTGTAGGTGACGGTTATCTTCTCAGCCTTCTTATCCACAACTGCGGTTACCGTATACCAGGCGAGTTTATCGCTGAATGTAGTATTTTTAACACTGGTGTAATTGTTTTTCGGCCGAGTGAGTTGCGCATACGCTCCGAGGTTGGTGTTATGTCTGTTTGTAAGCGCGACCAAGATGTCGCCGTTGCCGTCCAGTATACGCAGTTCGGCGCTTTTGGCCGTACTATTGTTCCTTGGCGGAGCGGGGTACCAGTCAAAGACGACCATCATTTTGTCGTTATCGACAGGCTTAGGCAATGCCTTCCTCATGGCAAGGTTCACCACGTTGTTCGCATAAAGCTGAAACTTTTTGCTGGTGTTCCCGGCTATATCGACATTATCGATCTGTGCGAAAATATGACCCGGCTCCGTTCTGTCAAATCCCCAGAGGGAACCGTCCTCAAAGTCGGTGTAATAAAGTCCTTTATAGCCCGCAACCGGTGGTACGGCACGGGAAAGATGATCCATAGCTTGCTGCAGAGTATTCCTCGCCGCATAAACCGCATTCTGAGTGGCGCCGGCATTAGTCACGACAGCATTTGCTGCGCTCCGAGCCTGTGTAAAGCTATTCCAGCCCTCATGTTTGTAATCGCTTTCACTAAATGCATTGGCCGTTGCAACTAACTCCTTAAGCGTTGATTTGTTAACGCCGGAGCCTTTCGCCACATTCCTGGCGCTGATGGTGAGCAATTCTTTATAGTCGCTTCCTACGTTTTGTGTATCCATTAGCGATATAAAGCCGGCAAGCGCACTGCTGAAGTTAACGGCGTTAGTATCCAGGTAGTTATGGAGCGCAGTAACAGCGGAAGCTGTAATATCGCCTGCTCCTTTCCCGCTATTCACAAGCTGCTTAAGCGAATCAATATTTCCCTGTTCGTCTGTAGTCAACAGAATGGTATCATACATAACCGAACCGCGGTAGAATGGCGGCGGATTCGTGTCAATAATAAGGTCTCTCGACTTATTCGTAATCGTGATCGTGTTTGTGCCATTTGTCAGCAAGCCCGCGTCAAATACGATATCTTCGCTAAGGTAGCGTCCGCTGCGGTTTGCGCTGCGATAGATGGTCTGGTCGTTTTTGCCGACATAGTTCAGCACTTTAACAACGGTTCCGTTAACCTTGATCTCCAGTATGGGCTGATTGGACACCGCAGCAAAGGCGATGCGCAGGTGTGCGTCACCCGTATATGCTTTCGTTGAATGAAATTCAATTTTCCATGCACCGGTTTCGGCCCATGGACCGGTGCCGGGCCACGCTCCAAAAGCGTTCGCAGTCGATGTCCAGATGTTGGGGGAGGAGCCAACGGTATCGGTTTTTACTTGAGCGTAATACCAATCTTTTGTAACGCTGGTGTTCACGTTATAGGTTAAGTTCGCCGGGGCGTCGCGCATTAGAGCGTAGTTTCTTTTCTCGTCACTGCCTCGGAAGCCTGCCGTGGAATGGCTGGCCTTGCCGATTTGGAACAGATAATTGTTGTCTATGGTAGGAGACCAGGTCAAGGTTCCCAGTTCTTTTTTTGCATTCCCATCCGAAGCTGTAATATTTACGCCCTCATACTCAAGCTGGCCTATTATGGAGCCGTGCTGTGGGAACACATACAATGTATAATCCCCTGGCCTCACATTAGGAATACTGAAATTACCGTTCTCGTCGGCGTAAGTATAGAAGTAATAGCCATTGACCTGACGAATTACCTCTACGCCCGGCTCGGAAAGGATCACCATGGCGCCTCCCAAGTCCCTGCCGTCGGAAGTTCCGAGCTTGCCTGTAACGGTTGCTCGCTCGTCCGCCTTAGGATACAATCCCGGAGTATTCGCCGTATCTGTTACGAAATTATAAGGCCACTTCGCTTTTTCCTCAGCCGCTTGCCGCTTAGCATCGGCAATCAGATCGCCGGCGTCGACGGAGGCCGCATCATTAAAATAAATCAGCCACGGGCCGTGAATCTTCTGCCAGCCGTTAGGAGGGTCCATATTCGCGCCGCCCATGTGGCCGCCTGTAAAATAGTTGAGGATTAACGCATCATCTCCGTGTACCAGCAATTCCTGCTTTAACGGCCCGCCGGAGAAGTACTCGGAGCTGGCATTAATCATCCAGGCACCGTAATTGTTGCCATAATGGCCGACAAGAGGATTCTCGGCATGATAACCTACAAAGTCATATTTGGAGAAAATCGTTTCTGAATTAGGATCCTTCCATGTTGTATCCTGAACCACCGGCTTCCAGATCGGTATTGGTTGATTCATTTCGCTATTATAGCCATTGGGCAGAAGGTCGTGACTAAAACCATACAGCGTGCGCACTTCCGCAGCCCCGCCCCTTTGTTCCGGTGTTGACAAGATGACATAGTCATATAGACCATTGACACCCCTGCGCATGACAAAATGACGCTCCGCCTTGAACCTTTGGGTGGCAGCCGTATATGCGTATGTCAAAACGATGTGTACCTCGTCCGTAGTATTCAGAACATCCGTCACTTTTGTTACGGTAAAGCTGTCTATGTTATTAGTAATCGTGAATGGATAACTGGGTGCGGATAGAGACGCACTGCCGTTAATTTTAACATTACTTATTTGTCCGTTAGTAGTTGAAATATCCATCGACAATGTGCCGTTGCTCAGCCTCCACGTGTTGGCAATGCCAGGACTTTTATTCAATACAACATCATTATTCGAAACAGTCGCTACCGTTTCCTCAGCCTTTCCATCTGCCGCCAATGCCGACAACTGGACGAGGGCAATCGAAATAACAAGCGCCAATAATAGCGCGAGAGACAGCCTCAACTTAGCCATTTTTTTATCCTCCTTCTAAAATTTTAGTATAGTGCCAGATGTCTCGCCGACAATGGCCGCCATTATCCAAAGCTTCCTCCTCCTCAGGTTCAATAATGTAGCTGATGAATCATACATTCTCTATTAAACGATACGTTATGTATCAGTATAAAGCTAGTTTAAAAATCATACCTTTTTGTTCAAAAATCAGTGAATAACGACTTCTTCGTCCCTGCGGCTAGGTCCTTTATCTGAACTCGTACGTTGGAGCGTAGGGAGCCCGTTTGAAGGAGTGCCATGCCCCATGTAAGACGTCACACTTCGGACACAGCGGCCGTTATCTTCGTACAAAGCGTCCTGTCTCGCTACTTACGGACACAGACTCCCCTATTCGCCAATTTCGGGGAGAAATCAGTCCCCAGTGAGCACATAACAGCGCTGCTGTCCGTTACAAGCTCCAAGAGGTTCACTTCCTGCGATGAAGGGCCTCTCAGTCCGTTAGCCAAAGCAAATAAGGGGAAGCTTCACTTCCCCTAGACTTCATAAACAGGCCTAATAAAACAAAAAGACCCGTTCTACGGGTCAAAAATGAATGCCATAATTCGCATAATTATAAGCTGCCCCGTCCAATGCTGACGAGATTAGCTGCCGGGCTCGGAGAAATGCCGCCTAGAACTTTTCCACATGCAGCGCTACTTCATGATCTAATAGTTTGTAGAGCAGAGCCATGGAAACAACTAGCACCGCGTCCATAAAGAGAATGGAAAGCGTCGGATAATCACGGATCACCATAACCCCAAGCATGGCTCCCATCATGCCTCCCATGAGTCCGGCTAACATGCCGTCCAGGGAAGCTAACAAGTGCAGCGATTTGCCGGACATATAACCGACAAGCATTCCGAATGTAACGCCAATCACCGTTGGCAAGAACAGGGTCTCCAGAAGTATTCCTGCTATCGTCCCGATAATTAAGCTGGATACCATCGCAATGGTCATCGCTGCCATCATGCCGGTCATTTTCGATAAGGATTTGCTTTTGGATCGCAGGTTGAAAATAAGCACAAAGACGACAAAGAGTACGAAAACCGCCGATGCGATCCCTGTGTTTATCGTTAACTGCGACGCGCCGGCCTGCATGCCTGAAGCGGAATCCCCGCCATGTTCATGAGCAGAAACGGTTAGGCTTGGAAGCAGCATGCCAAATAACGTACATAATCCCATCACCTTAGCCAGAGTCCGCTTCATACGGCAATGACCTCAAATCCTTTATTTTCAATCGCTTCTTTCAGGATGCTCCGTGTAATCGCGGAATTTGTCTCGTCATACTCAATTTGAACTGATTTATTAGCCAAGTCCACTTTCCCTGAGACACCGAGCTGCTGAAGCGCAGTTTCTATCGAGCTTACGCAATGATTGCACGACATGCCCTCAACGGTTAATGTTATTTTTTGCATTGATTCTCCTCCATTCTAATCCTCTTCATATTCGTCCTGGCGGCTTATGATGGTTGACCATATCGAGAATAGCACTATCGTTCCAATTAATAATAGAAATAATAAGATTGGGAAAAATTTTCCGCCCTGCATATCCGCCATATTCATATGGTGTCGCTCCCTTGCGTTTCATCCATCGGCAATCGCATCTTCTGCAATCGAAGTGCATTCAGGATGACCGTCACTGAACTAAGCGCCATCGCTGCGCCTGCCAAGTAGGGCATCATCATGCCGGCCATAGCAACGGGAATGCCAATGGCATTATAAATCAGTGATCCTGCCATGTTCTGTTTAATGTTCCTGATGGTCATTCGACTAATCCGAATGGCTTGCGGTATCCGCATTAAATCATCGTGGATGATTGTAATATCAGCGGCTTCCATCGCAATATCGGTTCCGCTGCTAAGCGAAATGCTGAAGTTGGCCGTTGCAAGAGCCGGAGCATCGTTAATGCCGTCGCCAACCATGAGCACTCTTTTACGCGACCTTTTCAATTCACGAATAACCTCTACTTTGCCATCGGGAAGCACTCCGGCTATGACATGATCAATCCCGGCTTTCTTGGCCATAACAAGCGCGGCTTCCTCCTGATCGCCGGTTAGCATAATCACTTCCTTTCCCATTGCATGCAGTTCTCTCACCGCCCGCACGGCTGAATCCCTAATTTCATCCATAACGGCCAAGAGTCCGGTTAATGTGCCATTTATCGCTACGAAAATAACGGATTTCCCTTTCTCCTCGAGACTGGAGATCTGCTCGCTGCCTGCTGACAAGTCGATCTTGTTCCGCTGCAGCCAGTGCCGATTGCCAATCATCACCGTATGACCGCTAATCGTGGCTTGAATGCCGAAGCCTGGGAAAGCTGCGAAATCAGCAGCCTCCATAATCGCTATGTTTCTTTCTTGGGCAGCTTTCGAAATGGCGGCGGCAGCAGGATGCTCGGACAGTGATTCAGCAGATGCAACCATCTGCAGAAAGGCCGTCTCTTCTCCCGATAATACAACCAGGTCCGTCAGTGCCAGCTTCCCCGTCGTCAGCGTGCCGGTCTTGTCAAAAACAACCGTATCAGTCTTGTGAAGCTTCTCCAGCTTTTCGCTTCGCTTGAACAAAATGCCGAGCTCCGCAGCTCTTCCTGATCCCGCCATGATCGAGGTCGGCGTTGCCAGCCCCAGTGCGCAAGGACAGGCAATGACCAGAACGGAAACGGCAACCTGCATGGAGACGCCTAAGTTCTGCGAAGTCAACCAAACATACCAGATGATGAAAGAAGCAATGGCAATAACTATCACAATTTGAACAAAAAATTCAGAAATCACATCGGCCACTCGCTGTATAGGAGCTTTCGTACTCTGGGCTTTACTGACAAGTTGAATAATTTGATGTAGGGCGGTTTCCTCCAGCTTCTTCGTTACACGGTAGCTGACGCTTCCCGTCCGGTTAAGCGTCGCACCGAACAGCAAGTCTCCCTGCGCCTTGTAGACGGGCTTACTTTCCCCTGTCATCATGGATTGATCTACGTAAGTGGAGCCAGAGAGAACTTCGCCGTCAATAGGTACGCGTTCTCCGGGCTTTAAGCGAATCACATCATCAATTTGAATCGCTTCGATCGGAATTTGACGTTCCTCGCCATTGCGCAATACCGTGGCTGTTTTCACCTGCAAGCTGGCCAGTTTTTCGATAGCCTGCCCTGTTCGCCCTTTGGTCAACGCTTCCAGCCATTTTCCCAGCTTAATAAAGGTTATCAGAAAGGCACTCGTCTCAAAGTAAGTCATCGTCATCTCCCCGGTCCCTGAAGATCGCGACCAGGCAATTGACAAGTATACACTATAGATATAAGCGGCTGTGGTGCCTAATATAACTAGCACATCCATATTCGGAGACCGATTTCGCATCGCATAGTAAGCACCTTTATAAAAAGCCATGCCATAATAGAATTGAATGGGTGTTGCGAGTAAAAATTGAATCCAAGGATTTAATAAAATTGCCGGAACAGGGATGAACGCGGTAAATGTAAAGTGTGTCATCATGGACCACAAAAGCGGCAAGCAGAGCAGCGCCGAAAGAATAACTTCCTTTTTCTGCTTGGATATATTTTGCGCTTGCAATCGCCACAATGTGCCCATCTCTTGAATAACGGCCGTGTATCCAAGCGCTTCTACTTTATGAATAATGGCGGCTGTTGTAACTTCTTCCTTCGTAAAGGAGACATAAGCGGTTTCTAACGCCAAATTGATGCGAACCTGTGTCACACCTGGATAGCGCGAAAGCACCTTCTCGATCCGATTGGAGCATGCTGCGCAGGTCATGCCTCCAATGTCCAAAACAACCTGTTGTTTGACTGGCGTACGCATGAAAGTATGGATCCTCCAATTCCTGCTCCGCTGCATGAAAAAGCGTTCATTGCAGTCAGCTTGCTGGTTAGCTTTTTCATAAGGAACAGCTCTTCGTTAACCGACTAAGCGTTTTAGAACCGGCACTCTGCGAATGATCAAAGCATCCAGAATCAGCACAATGAGCAGGGAGATTCCGACTAAGGGCATCACGATGCCTAACACGATCGTAATCAGGGCTACCCATTTGACCATTCTAAAATCTTTCGGAAGCGACGGCGCGCCGATCCGGCCGGATGGCTTTCTGAGCCACCACATGACAACACCGCTGATTGCAACGAGGATAATGCCTAGGCAGACAAGCAAACAAACGATCTGATTCGTCACGCCGAACAGTTCCCCTTGATGCAAAGCGATTCCGAGTGTCACGGCTTTAGCCATCAAGCTGAAATCTTGGAAGCGTTGATCCGCCAGTATTTTACCGCTATATTGGTCGATATGCAGGGTGGCCTGCTTCTTCGGATCTGCCGTTGTGGAATAGACGGTATAGACGCCCTGCTCATTTTTCGGCAGCGCAACTTGGTAGCCAGGAGCAAGCTCCTTCACCCGGTCAAGCTGCATCACCTTCTCCACCGAAAGCGCTCCTGCGCCGCCCGGCGTAGAGTTAGGCATAGGCAGCTGCTCGGCCGCCCAAGGCACACCGTTTACGACATCCTTGGTCGGAACTGTGGATTGAAGCTTTGTTGGCATGAAGGAAAACATGCCGTCCGGATAAGTTGCGGATTTGTTAATATAATTTCCCAAGACGCCTGACCAAGGAAGACCGGTTACAATCAGCGCTGCGATGAAGAGAGAAAGCCAGAAAGCTGTGACGGCATGCATATCGCGCCAGAATGTCCGCTTTCCTTGTTTAATGCGAGGAAGAATAATGCCATAAATCGATTTCTTCCCTCTCGGCCACCACAAGTAGACACCCGTAATTAAGAGAATCATTGCCCAGCATGCGGACAATTCAATGATGCGATCGCCGGTCGTGCCGATCATCAGCTTGCCGTGAAAGTTCCGAATGAGCTGCATGAGCTTTGTATTGGAGTCGAGTGTGCCCAGCACCTTGCCGTCGTAGGGATTGACATATACAAGAAGCGTTTGCCCTTTATTCGATACTTCCATTTCCGTAGAACGGTCAGGAGCATAAGAAGGCTTTACTTTGCTGAGTTTCGCTTCGGGATAGGCCGCGTTCATTTTCTGAATTTGTTCTTGAACGGTTAGCTGCTGCCCGCCTTGCTGTACATAATAATAGTCTTTATACATCACAGACTCGATTTGCGGCTTGAATAGATAAAGGCCGCCGGTAATCGCGAGAATAATCAGGAAAGGCGCGAAAATCATCCCCGCATAAAAATGCCAACGCCAGATCGCCGCATAGAGCTGCCTGGTTCTCGTCGTTGGCTGCGCGATCGCAGCCCCCGCCTCAATGCTAATACTCATAACTAAAGTTTCCCCTTTCAATGTCCAAATCTGCATGCGTTTCAGATTACATTATACTTGCCGCCTTCTGCATTGAGATGACTCGATAGTGCTAGGAAATCGTGAACAAATGATGAACACACATCCCTTGACGTACCTGGCGCTTATGCAAAATGGCTGCCAAACTGCCGGCAGCCATCACGATGTTCCTCTCCTATGTTGCGAAGCTTTGGATACTCTTATCATAATCGTCTGCATGCAAAATAGTCTGACTCCTTCGAGTCATTTTTGCGTCCAAGATCTGAAAATAACTCCTTTGAGCCATATTGCCAGAACATGAAACACGTTACAATGAAGCACAAATGAGAGGTGAACTGGCAATGAAGAAAGGATACTATCGCGTGCTCGTGGCTGATCAAGAAGTACGGATCCGCCATCTTATCCGCACTCATCTGGAGAAGGACGCTATCATTGAAGAAGCGGAGACGTGCGAAAAAGCCATCATGTTGGCGCTGGATAAACAGTACGATCTCATCGTTATGGATGGCAGGCTTCCCGGAATTGGCGGTATCGAAGCCTGTCAGATGATTCGGGATTTTAAACCGACACCCATTCTAATCGTCAGCGATAAAGCGGAAGAACCGGATCGTATTGAAGGCTTTAAAGCCGGCGCAGACGATTATGTGATCAAGCCTTTCAGTCCTAATGAGTTTGTGCTTCGTATTCGCGCGCTGCTGAAACGGGCATCGCCGGAACGCTTCTGGCATCAAGAGCCCGTCCTCCGCAATCAACTCCTTAAACCGCGACTCGTCATCGAGCACTACGCAAGACGCGTGCTGGTCGCCGGCAAAGAGCTGTCTCTGACACTAAAAGAGTACGAGCTCTTGCATTATTTAGCCATGCACATCGGCAAAGTGTGCTCCCGCGAGCTGCTGCTGCGAGAAGTCTGGCAGCGTGACGGCGAAAAAGACGAACGCATCGTCGATACGCATATTAAACGGCTTCGGGAGAAAATAAATTTCTTATCGCCAGACTGCGATTTAATTAAAACAATATGGGGATTAGGCTACCGGCTCGAGGATCAACCTCTCCTCTGATCGGCCAGCGTCCCCCTCTTCTCTTACGATAGCGTCAATCCCCCGGCGTCCAGCCTTGCTCATACACATACCGGGTTAGCTGAACGCGGTTTTCCATGCGCAGCTTTTGCATAATATTTTTCAAGTGGTTTTTGACCGTATGCTCAGAAATGCATAGCCCTTCCGAGATTTCACGATTGGATTTGCCGCTTGCCACCCATTTCAATATCTCCGTCTCCCTGGCCGTAATCGAGGCGTCGGGAGGTGCGGAAGGTTTTTCCTTCACAGAAAATTCGCGAAGCAGCTGCAGCGCCAGCTCGCGAGACATCGGCGCCTCGTCCACCGCTACGGCTTTCAGGTATTCATGCCAGGAGTCCGCGCTGAGATTTTTGAGCAAATAGCCTTGTGCCCCGCGCTTAATGGCCTCGAATAAATCCGTTATATCGTCCGAAACCGTAATCATAACGATTTTCACATAGGGGAACCGCTCTTTAATTTGCTTGGTTGCTTCCAGTCCGTTCATGTGCGGCATCTTAATGTCCATTAAAATTAAATCCGGCATCCATGCCTCGGTTAATCGAATCGCTTCCAAGCCGTTGCATCCCTCTGCAACGATCTCAAATGCCTCGTCGCTGCTCAGAATTGAGCGAATCCCTTCCCTTGCATGCGGATGATCATCTACGATCACGATGCGAAAAGATGAGTTCATCCTGTTGGTCCCCCTTCTGACTTGTCTCTGTTCTAACACTACTTACTATACGCCATAATAAGAAATTCAAAATGGCTCGAACGGGCTATTATTCGGCGTTTTGCCGCATCTTCTGTGACCTTTATATGACGTTTGACGAAGATAGCCCTTTTTAGCCATAGCATCCGCTCCCATAAACATTTACGATCATAAAAGATGTCCAAGCTCTTACATAATGGTGAATTTGAGGAGGTGAAACCTGATGAAAAAGTGGGGATTTTTCGCCCTGTTTTGTTTGGCGTTTGCTCTAGGTCTCGGGATCTTATGGGATAAAGCTTCGACGCACCAGTCCGATGTTCAGAAATCGGTGAATGCGAACAAAATGCCTGAAGGGACACTCGATGCAGGTGCAGCGCAGACGACTTTCAAGCAAAACTGCATGTCTTGTCACGGCGCAGAGCTCGGTGGCGGCGCCGGGCCGAACTTGCAAAAAGTCGGAACGAAGCTGACCGACGAGCAAATTTATAAAAAAGTGATAAGCGGCGGAGGCATGATGCCTGCCTTTAAAGATCGATTGAAGGAAGACGAGGTTGCCAACCTGGCGCGTTGGCTCGGAACGCACAAATAACAAGAAGGCCAGCTAGTTCCCAAGGGAACCGGCTGGCCTGTTTTATGACCATTTTCCCCGTTCCTTACCGTGCTGTGTGAAACTATTGTGAACAATGGCGGCAATCTAGGCCGCAGCCTTGCTTATCTCAACGCGCGTCCTCTCCAGCTCCCGGACAACGCTCAGTTTCCAGCCCATATCCGAGGCTCGCTCGCGCATCATTTTGAGGCCGTAGCGCTCCTGGTAGGCGAACGGATCTGCCTGGATGCCCCGGCCATCGTCTTCAATCGAACAAGACCATGTGCCGTCTTGACTTTCCTGACTCTGTAACCATACATGACGGGCACTCGCGTGTTTGCGCACATTTAACAGCGCTTCGTGGATGGAAGAATAGAGCTCAATCTTTTCCTTGGTCGTCAGCCGGTCATCTGAAATTCCCCAGTTCCATTCAACGTCTATGCCGGTCTCGGTAATGAAATCCGTCACCATGCTTGACAAGTACTGTGTCCACGGCGGCGCATCCGGGTCAATCGGGTAGCGCAGGTTGGAAATAGCTTGTCTGACATATTCATTCACCTGATAGACCGTATTTCTTAAACTGACCGCTTGCTGTTTATACTCGGAATTTTTGGGAAGCGCCCCTTCCAATTTGTCCATTTTGATCGACATCAAAAACAAGGACTGCGCAATGCCGTCGTGAAGCTCTCTGGCAATCCGTTCTCTTTCCTTCATTGCGGTTTGTCTCGATTTCTCAAGATTCAATTCCTCTTGCGTTTTCTCGATGAGCGAGAACAATTTCTGTAAAAACGTGATGGAAACTGCGAATACGAGGACTGGTGCAAGCCAGTTTCCCAATTCCATGGAGATATAGTCAAGAAACAAATGATGCCGCGAATATTCCCATAAGGCCAGTGTCACAGTTGGAATTGTAAGAATTAACCACTTCATTTGCTTGTATGTCATGGTTGTGCACATCCTTTCCTATTTGTTCTTATCACTGATTTCTCATTCACTCTTTACTATACGCAACATTTGCAATTTCAACATGGCTCGAAGGAGCTATTCCTCGTCATTACTTGTCCGATATAGCTCTTTGTAGTCATGCCATTGCTTTCGAGAACGATTATAATAGCAAGATGAAATCGGAAAGGATGTGTCGATACATTGAAACGTTGGATTGCCGGAGCGGCTCTCTCCCTCTTCTTCCTGTTGACCGCTTGTCAAAACGCGAGCATGGGCGACATGGACATGGGAGACATGCAGCATGGCAACATGAAAATGATTGACGTTGAATTCAAAGTTACGCCTGAAGCGCCGAAGGAGAACGAACAAGTTACCCTGCAGGCATCCATTACGCAGGAAGGCGTAAAAGTGAAAAAAGTCAGCGAGCTCACGTTTGAAATCTGGAATGACAGTCTCTCCACCCCCCACGAGAAAGTGAAAGCCGTAAAAAAGGAAGATGGGGTTTATACGCTAGACAAAAAATTTGCCGCAGCCGGTACTTACCATGTCATTACACATACGACCGCCTCAGGCATACATACCATGCCGGCTTACGAATTTAAGGTTGCGTCAGCCCACTAAGGAGAGAATGCCGATGAATAGGAATGCCGCTAACCGCAAATTTTGGCTTATCGGAGGCGCAGTTGTCCTCCTTGCCGCAATAGCCTGTTCCATCGCAATAGGCTTCTGGCCAAGCGGACCCAAGCTCCCCAAGCTGCGAACCGCACCGGAGTTCAGTCTTCCGAGCATTCAAGGAAATGCTATTAAACTCAGTGATTCAGCAGGCAAAGTTCGGCTTGTCGAGTTTTTCTTTGCCAACTGTCCCGATATTTGCCCGGCTACGACCATGAATATGGTTACGATGCAAAACCGTTTAAGCGAGAAGGGCCTATTTGGCAATCAAGTTGAGTTTCTCAGCATTACGTTTGATCCGGAGCGCGATACGCCTGAAGCGTTGGCAGCCTATGCGAAGCAGATTGGCATCGCACCCGGTCCCGGATGGCAGCTGCTCAGAGGGACTGAGCAGGAAACGCTGCAGATTGCCAACAATTTCGGCATTATGGTTGTGAAACAGAAGGACGGGCAATTTGCGCATTCGATCAAATCGTTGTTTTTAATCGACGGGGACGGTATCATCAGGCAAATATTTGATATGGGCGCCACGATGGATACCACCGAAATCGAGAAATCGATTAAAAAGCTGGTTAAATCGCTATAACGATTGGCCTAGCCTAATTTTATGGACGAGGAGTCACCTCGCTATGCATGGATCAAAAAGGCTATTTCGGATACTCTTTCTCCTGTGTGTGCTGTTCACTGTAAACGCGGTGCCCGGCTATGCGCATTCTACGCTGGTCGATGCCAGCCCGCCGGCGAACAGTTCTTTATCGGAATCTCCGGACCAAATCCGGCTGTCATTTAATGAGCGCATGGAGAAGGAACTTTTTGAAATTAAAGTGTTGGACAAAAACGGCAGACCGGCAACGAAGCAAGCTGCTGAAATGAGCTTGGATCAGAAGGAGATTTCTCTGCAGCTGCCGCCGCTGAATGACGGAATCTACACGGTCAGCTATAAAATAATATCGGCAGACGGGCATCCGGTGAAAGGCTCCTACGTGTTCATGCTGGGTTCTTCAGAAGCGGCATCGGCAGACGGACAAGGTGGTCTTGAGATCGGGGGCGGACTTTCTCTTCATCTTTCATGGCTGCAAGCTGCAATGTATACGGCACGATTTTTATTTTACATCAGCTTCCTGTCCGTCATTGGCTGGATGTTCTGGCGGTTAATTGCCCCTCCTGCTGCCTCCGAAGCGGTGATTCAAGCTCAGAAGCGCTGGGATTTGTATTTGCAGCTTCTGTTTTCGGCAGCTTTTGTGCTGTTGATCGCAGCTCAGCTGCCTGAGCTTCTGATTTCGCCAGACCTTGAAAGCTTGTGGGGGCTGCTCGCCGGGACGCGAATTGGACATTCCTGGCTGCTTACGTTCGGACTCATCGTACTCGGATTCCTCGTAAACGGCCGCATCAAGTCTCTTACTTGGGGCTGGGTGCTGCTTCTTCCCGCAGCCAAAGTATTAAACGGGCACGCCATGTCCTTTGAACCCGTCTCACAGATGGCTCAGCTGAATTACCTGCATTTGGTGTTTGCCTCCATCTGGACAGGCGGTATTGTGTATGCCCTGCTGCATTGGCGTAAATACCGGGGAACCGTGGAACAATTTCTGCCCCGATTCTCCTCGCTGGCGCTGCTGAGCATCGTCATTCTGACATTTTCCGGGCTATTCTTTGCTCTCGGTATTTTGCCGAAATGGACGTATGTGCTCTATACCCAGTGGGGCAAATTGCTCTTGGTAAAAAGCGCGCTTGTCATCGTCGTCTGCGCGATTGGCGCCATACTCCGCTACCACATGAAAAAGAAGGCTTCTTACGCGCTTTGGACATTCATTAAAATCGATGCGGCCGCGATGCTCTTGATCGTTCTCATTGTCGGGATTTTTACTTATCTGAATCCACTGCCGATGAATACGCCGCTGGTCTGGCAGGAGAAAAGCGATAAAGGCGATATCCGGATGCAGGTTTCACCGCACTCTCCTGGGGTCAACACGATTTCGATAGCGGCCCATGGCCCTGCTGATGCGCCTGTCCCTAAAGAAATTCGCCTTTTCATTCAAAGTATGGACGATCCTAGTGTTGCACCCATTGAGGTGCCGCTAGAAAGATCTTCAACCGACCCCTCGCAGTTCTCTGCCAAAGGGCCGTTCCTTCCTTTTCCGGGAAAATGGAACTTTGACCTTCGGGTCATGGATCGGAATGACGATGAAACCGTGTATGACAAGGAATCTATCCTTTATTAACGCAAAAGTAAAAGGCACCCTTTCGGGTGTCTTTTGTTGTGTATGTTCGCAGGCGAGAAATGACACTAGTTAGCCATTGAATTTATATTAATTTTCGACTATCATTATCGTTGACTCTAAAACTACATTATGTAGTGTTTATAAACTAACTTTGTTACCAGGAGGTTTTTATGAGCAACGCCAAAATTGAACGCAAATCGTACAAACAACAGCTGCAAAAAGAAGCTGAAAAAAGGAAGAACGTGCAACGCCTGATGGGATGGTCGCTGGCCATCATTTTGCTTGCTTTTCTTTCATTAATTGTCTATAGCATAGCTTCCAAATCATCTGTGTCCAATCAGCTCGTGGATTCAACAGAATTTAGGTACGAACAGCAGCCGGCATTAGGGAACCAAGACGCCCCTGTCAACATCGTAGAATTTGCCGATTTTAAATGCCCTGCTTGCATGCAATTCGACAAAACGATTATCCCTCAGTTGAAAAAAGATTTTATCGATAGCGGAATAGCCAAGCTGCATTTTATTAATTTTCCTATTATTAGCCCGAATGGAGACTCCAGGACCGCCGCTTTGGCAGGTGAAGCCGTTTATCGCCAAAGTCCCGAGGAGTTTTGGAAGTTTTATGAGGCAGTGTATGCCAAACAAGGCGACGAAAAAACGAACTGGGCGACGGCGGATTATCTCGTTCAAATTGCGAAGGAGGCCAATCTAAAGCTGGATTTCGACAAGCTGAAAAAGGATATTACGGAACAAACCTATGCTCAGGATGTGAAAAACGACGAAGCCATCGCGGCCAAGCTGGGTGTGAACAGCACACCAACGTTGTATATTAATGGGCGAGCCGTTGCGGGTCAGGATACGTTTAATTACAGCGCCATTAAAGAAGCAATCGGGAAAGCACAAGGCGAGGCTTCAAAATGATGGATCTCTTGAAGTCTTACAGGTTATATGCAGCCTGGCTCATTGCAGTTATCGCGCTTGGCGGCAGCTTGTTCTTCAGCGAAATCATGCTGTTTGAGCCTTGCAAGCTTTGCTGGTTCCAGCGCATCTGCATGTATCCGCTCGCTCCCCTGCTGGGTGTTGCCGCATACAAAAATGACCGGGGCATCCGGCCGTATGCACGGATATTAAGCATCGTGGGCATGGGGTTCTCCACTTTTCATTATATGGAACAAAAAGTACCGGGCATGTCCAAAGTGCTGCCCTGCACGGTCGGCATTCCTTGCAGCGGTCAGTACATCAATTGGCTGGGGTTTATTACAATCCCCTTCCTGGCGCTTATCGCGTTTACTCTCATAACGATTCTGCTGTTTGTGCGAGTAAGCACAGAAGATTAGAAACAGACGGCTGTCACAGAAGTAAGCTAACGGGAAAACATCCCGCTTTTTTGACCGAAATCAGATAACTCTTATGAAAAAAATCGGTGATTTACTGGATACAATCTCATTTACTCAAATATTATGCTTGCACATAAAAAACCCCTCCACTGGCTCAATATCTAGCTCACACCGATCCATGTGCTAGAATCAAATCCAGTTTCGGGGTTTTTGTGTAACATCAATGATCGCGCTGGCACGCAAGCAATATGGCTACTATTGACTTCTCATGATGTACCTTGCTTAACTTGTCTTCACTGCTCTGGGAAGGATCCATCTCTTATCGTGTTGCATCCAGGATTAATCTGGCCAGCATCGCAAGGTCTGCAATATCGATCTTGCCATCGCCGTTCAAATCAACATGCTTGTATTGATCCCAATCAGGATCTGCAGACGACTTGCCGTAGCACTTAGCCATCAGCGCCAAGTCGCCGATGCTGATTTTGCTATCGCCGTTCAAGTCTCCAGGCATTCTCGTGTTGACTGCTGCCAGGAACGCCTCAACCGCGCTGCTCAACTCAGCCGCCGCTTGATTTACCTGCAGCTGGGTGACCGATGCATTGCCTGCCACTGCTTTCGCGCTTTCGATAGCCGCTTGCAGCACCGCTTTGGCTCCCGCAGGATATTGCCCGTTTCCATTTCCTTCCACAGCTGCATCATGAATGCTTTGCGCGTTGGAAATAGCTGCATGAAGAGCTGTCTTGTTGACATAAATAATTTCGATATTAGTCGGTATGTTTGTTCCTTCCGGTTTTGTTTCCCCGTTTGCTTCGCCATTGGCAACAGAGACGTCAGTCAAGGTGATGGTCGAGGATGTGGAATCGGTTTGCGCTAATGCTTTCCAATGGATTTTCAGCAATGGGCCATCCGTGTTCACCCCATTATCATGACCAAGACTTGCCGCAAGAATGCGAACTTTTCCATTCGTTACCTTGGTGTCGATGACGATGAAATTCGCTCTCAGCGATTCTGCCGACAAAAATTCAACCTTGGCGGGATCAAAGCTGATCGTAATATCCTGAGCAAGAATGCCCTCCTTCACATGAAGCAAGCCATAAATCGCGTCGAAGTTATCGCCTGCGATGACGCTTCCGTATACACTTAACGTTGCGGTCGTGTTTTTCGGAGCCTCAACGGTTACGTTGGCTTTCGCTTTAATCGAAGTGCCCGCAACTGTTCCGTTAATTGTAAATGTTCCGGCTTGCGCATATTGCGATGAAGCTATAGCATCCCATACAACCGGTACTACTTCCGTCGGGTTGTTGTGGTATATGACACTCACCGATTCAGGCAGCATAGGGTAAACCCCGGATACAGTTGTAACCGCAACGTCGGGTATGCTTGTTATGGTCAGTGTTCTGATCTGATCAGCACTTAAAGCACTATCAAATAAAGAGAATTCATCAACCGTCCCGTTCAAGTACGGATCGGCGGAATATTGCGATTTTCCGATGTAATTATTTTTGGTCAGCCCCATGTCGGAAGGTTTAAAGGTCATATTGGTGTTTGTGGCTGCCAAGCTGCCGTTAATGTACATCCGTGCGGTATTCCCTGATTTGGTGATTGCGATATGATACCAGGCATTTGCGGAGAGCGTCATCGATGTGGAAGTAAGTGTCTGCTCAGCAGAGCCGTTCACCTTAATGGCAAACCTTGGCAAGTTATTTGTGGCTGCTCTCAAAGTGAGGAACATGTTCGTATCCTGATCTTTACCGAAATCAAATATTCTGGCCCATGTCGCCATCGTTGCCGGATTTACCCATAAAGCGACTGTAAAATCGTTAAGATCCGATACGATTCCTTCGGGAAGATTTGCATACTGGCTGCTTGCGGACTGCAGCTGCAGTGCATTTCCTAATTTTCCGGACGCTCTGTTTCCGGTAGCCCCGATGATAGTGGCATTATTTCCTCTGACTGAGTCAATAGCCGTCGCTCCGCTTGTTTCGTCAAACTTGTACCAAGCTACGTTGCCTCCTCCGTTCGGAGCACGATTGACCGTCACCGTTACATTTGCCGAACCAGTCAGTTCGCCGTCCTTAGCGATAAGCTTGAATTGGTATTCGCCTAATTCCGTTACAGTTACTTTCGTATTCATCGCATTTGGATTTTCAAAAATCACGACGGCTGGTCCGCTGACAAGGCTCCAGCTTACCGTTACCGGTTGTCCTTGCAAACCGTCGCTCACCACATTGCTTTTTAGATTGATCGTCGGCAAGGTGGATTGTGTGCCTGAAATGATCGTGACCTTCGGAGCCATTTTCTCTACCTCGACCATACTTTTTGCAGTCATTCCGTTATCAGCAGCCGTGGCGGTAATTACAGCCGTTCCCTGTGAAACAGACTCAACGGTTACACTGGCAGTTCCAGCAGCCGGATTGTAAGTGATACTGGATACGGTTGCAACCGCCGGGTTGCTGGATTCAACCTTCACCATTTTATTGTCGGCATCTAAAGGCTGTAACGAAATCGTAAGCACTTGGGTCGCCTTACCTTGAAGGCTGATTTTATTTTTGTCCAGAGATATGGCAGTTACAGCGATACGCGGAATGACATTTACGTGAGATTGTGCTGTAAATGCACCATCCACTGTTGTTGCAGTAATGGTTGCTTCTCCTACCGAGACGCCTGTCACTACGCCTGTATCACTTACGGTCGCAACAGTTGGGTCGTCGCTCGTCCATATGATCCGCTTGTCGTAAGCATATTTAGGAACGATGGATGCAATCAACTGCTTGGAAAATGTTTCTTTCACCGTTAGTGTGCTTTGATTCAGCGTTACGCCTTCAACTGGATATATTCCATATTCAAAATTCATATAGTCGATATCGAATAGATTCTGCGTTTCGGTTCCGACATATTTGAAGAAGACGTCGTGTGTGCCGAAGAGGGTATCTATTTTCGCACTATAATCTTGGAATGTCTTTCCGTCGCCTGCCGGTACGATCAGTTCGCCAACCTTCGGACCGTTCAAGCTGTCTAAGTGGAGCTCGATGGTTCCACCGGCGCCGGAAGCAATCCTCGCCGTGAACGAAACAGCTCCCTCATTGCCAAAGGCCAGCTTGCCGAGGGCGTGCCATGAACCGTTGGTCACGTTGGTCAGCGCCATGTTAACGACTTCGCCCCGTCCTGAGATGACCTTCGTTGAGATGCCGCCCGAATTCCAGCCGATCGTTTCGCCTTCGATTCGTTCGAACGGATTCATCGTCTTCAGTTGACTGACGCCTTGGCGTTCCATCTGAAGCGGTGTGATCGTTCCGTCGGCATTGATGCTGATCTGGGTGATGCTCGGCGAGCGGTAATCCCGATTGCCCGTTTTCCCGGTGGCTAGCCGCTGGGCGATGTTGACCTGGCGGGTGTGGTAGATGATGTACCAATTGCCTTTATACGTGAAAATCGCGTGATGGTTATTGCCGCCGTCACCGTTTCCAAACACGCCCGGTCCAGGTAGGATAGGACCAATATACTTAAACGGCCCCAGTGGACTGTCACTGACCATGTAAGCGATGGTGCCGGTAGGCGGATAACCCGCTCCATTCGTACCGCTGAAGTTGGAGCAATAGGAATAGTAGTACTTGCCATTGAATTTGTGAATACCCGAATCCTCAAAAAGCCTCGGAGCGTCGATTTCCACTGGCGTCCCGACAATGCTGATCATGTCGTCGCCCAGCTGTACAGCACGGGCTGACTTGGGATTGTTGGCATCTAATCCGCTTATGCCGCCGCCGTAGTAGAGGTACGCCTTACCGTCATCGTCCACAAAAACCGCCGGGTCGAAGAGCCACGGCACCTTTACCGAATCGCTGTTCGGCGTACTTCTGCTGATGAGAGCTTTCCCCAGGGGATCATGAAACGGTCCGATCGGTGAGTCTGCCTCCAGCACACCGATGCCGTTGGCGCTGTCGGCGAAGTACAAGAAGAATTTTTCTTTTCCATTTACAGTCTTGTGTGCAGCTGCAGGCGCCCATGCATTGCTTGCCCAGGTCGTCAGACCGTCTGCAAGTTGTCTGCCAACAGGCACCTTGCCGTGGTCGGTCCAATTCACCATATCGTCTGAAGAGATAATTAAGATGCTGCGGCAATTTGCATAGCTGTTTGCCGTATCCGGCGTCAGTTCCCATTGAGCCTGGTCATCCGTCATATAGACGTATATTCTGCCGTTGTATTCCATGACAAAAGGGTCTGCACCGTACTTGTGGGTGATCAGCGGGTTAGAATAACCCGGCACCTTCGCCCATGCGCTGCCGCTTTCGGTCGCCAACAGCCCGAATGACGCAGATACGCCGGTCACATCGTAAGCCGATTTACCGCCCTTCACCTTAACATAGTCGAGCGTGGCGGTGACCGTTTTGGCTGCAGCCTGCAGATCCGCCACTTCCAGCTTCACGGTGACAAACAGATTCCTGCCGCTGCCATTGAAGCTCACGTTGCTGCCTGTCACGTCCACGCTCAGTTGGTTGCCGACTTGTTTCCATGAAGCTTTGCCGGTTACTGCGCTGCTGAGGACCACATCCTTCGCCTTGAGCTCGTTCGGAATGCTGAATGACGCGGAAATTTCGGAGTAAGTTCCCTCAGGCAGAGCATCCAAACTGAGTGGCATATCCACTTTCGTTCCGCCTGCGCCGGCGATGCCGGTTGCTCCGGTCATTGCAGCGCCGAGCGCTGTCTGGGCCGTGGCACCTTTCAGTTCGTCGCTCATCCGGAAGTAGTCGAAGTCCACATAACCGCCCAAGGTTGTTGTTGCGTAGTTATACAGTGCGAATCGGTAACCCATGAAGTGGTTGGTGGTACTATAAGACATCTGCTGCGTATTGCCCAGTTGGGTCCAGTTCAGACCATCGAGGCTGTAGAAGAAGGTGCCTTTGTCCGTCTGATTCCGAAAGTCGGCGTCGACCTTCAGATACACCTTGCCATTAGTAAGCGGAATGCTTTGCACGTCGGTGTGAGATGTTGTGGAGGAGCTATTAACCATGACAAGGGTCTTGGCGTCGTTATCCATCCGCACTTCAATGGTGCCGTACCGGGCTGTGAAGAGTGACAGGCCGGCTCTATCGCCATTCTTCATTTTGGACACGTCCAGCGCGGTCTGTACGGAGGACGTGGGGCCGAAGGTCCGCTGGGTCAGCGTGTTCCGTGCGTTCAGGAGATTCGTGGCGATCTGCCCTGTGGTCAGGCGCAACCAACCAGAACGATCCGTCAGGGACCAGAAGCGGTTATCCGGATTGTGATTCCACTGCCATGCCAGGTCCAGGTTGGAACCGTTATACCCATACTCTGGGAGAGACTTGCTCAATTTTGCATCGCTATATGTCGGCTTCTTCGCATTGTTATAAAACTCATCGGAATACACAACACTTTTCAGATCAAAGCTGCCCTGAATCGGCTTCGGGCCGCTCCGTGTCAAATGCTGGCCGGTCTCGTCATCACCGAACATCGGCCAACCGTTTGACCAGTGGATCGGCATCACCCAAGGGATCCGGCCCACGGAGCCGCTGTCACGGAAGAGAATGCCGTACCAGTTCCCCTTACCGTCGTCGACGATGTTGCCCTGAGCAGGGCCCCCGCCGTTAATATTTTCCTGCGCAACCGTCTTCGCTTCAAAGGGCCCATTCAAGCTGTCGCTGCGGTGGACAACCTCCGTCCGAGGTTTGCCCGACGGCCATGTGATACAGAAAATGTAATATTTACCGTCGATTTTCTGAATATGGGCGCCTTCCGCAAGCCCGCTGGTTGGCGTGATGCCGGTAATGGGATCCGGCGCATGGATGTTGCTAAGAATCACCCGAGGTGTGGCGCCCGGCTTGATCCCCGTCACCGTTTCATTCAACTCGATGATATAGAGCGGGTTGTTCCCGTAGACCAGCCAGTTCCTGCCGTCGTCGTCCAGCAGCAGACTGCAGTCATGGTAACGAGTATTGATCTCATACTTGCGCCATGGCTGATTTTCCGGATCTTCCGTCTGGAAAATGTAGGTCTTGCCTGTCGTCGGAGACGGAACCACCACATAGAAGGTCCCGTTCTTATACCTCAGGCTGCTGGCCCAAGTGCCATTGGCATACATATTTTGGTTGTTCTTAAGCGTCGTAGCATCCATATCATCCATGATCAAATAGCAATAGCTGATGGTCTCCCAATTGATCAGATCGTAAGACTTCATGATAGGCACGCCCGGGTTCATATGCATCGTCGTGCTGGACATATAGTACGCATCACCGACCCGGATCACATCCTGATCAGGCACATCCGCCCAAATGACCGGATTCGTATATGTTCCATCGCCCTGATCAGAGGAAGCAAGCGGCGTGTCCGCAAATGCTTGTTGAAAAAATGAAAAGTTGCCCACTAATGTAAACATTAATAAGAGTGCAATTAGTTTCTTAAACATTTTCAATCCCCTTTCCAAACAAAATAAAATTTCTTTCACTCCCAAAAGAGGGCCGCAACGATTACCCTCTTTTGTCGTTTGAAACATTTTGTATCAGAATCTTTACATGTTACCCTAATCCAATATTTTCATAGCTACTATCGCAAGGTCCTCAATGTCGATCTTGCCGTCGTTGTTCAAATCCAAGTTCTTGTACTTGGACCAGTCCGGATCAGCTGAGGTTTTGCCATAGGCGGCTGCAACGATAGCCAAATCACCCACCGAATAACGACCATCCCCGTTCACATCGCCTGGTTGAGCACGAACTATTGAATCAACAAACGCTTGCAAGGCTGAGCTTAGTTCATTCATAGCCTGCTCTACCTGCAGCAGAGTCGCAGTCGTGTTATCTGCAACAGCTTTCGCTTGGTCAATAGCTGCCTGCAACACTGCTTTAGAGCCCGCTGGATACTGGCCAGCACCCGTTCCCTCAGCAGCTTCATCATGTTTGTTTTGAGCATCCGCTATTAATGCAAGGAGTGCAGTCTTATCAATGACGACGTTGCTAAGCTGAACCGTGTGAGAGCTGCCACTTATTTCTTTTTCAAAACCGGCTTCATCGGCAATGACAAGTTTAGATAAAGATATCGTAGAAGCGGAAGCAGGTGTATCTGATTTCGCCTTCCAATGAAGCTTCAAAAGGTTACCGTCAAGACGGGCATTTTGTCCGAGAGTAACTGCAATGAACCGAACTTCCCCTTGTTTCTGAGCTTTGTCTAGAATCACAACTTCATCCGGTTTCGTGGACTCGGCAGATACGTATTCCAGCTGACTCGGATCATAGGTAAACGTTACGTCCTGAGCATAAATGTTTTGAGTCATGCCGCTTAGCCCATAATTCAGGTCAAAGGCTGCTCCTTTAAAAGCTTCTGCCGGGCCTTGAAGAACGGCACTCTCAGGCAATGTCACCGTGACCTGCGATGCTGCCGTTTTACCCGACCCGTCTTGGGCCGTTGCCGTGATGGTTGTCGTACCGGCGGCAATTGCCGTAACGTTCCCCGATTGATCAACCGTTGCGACGGCATTGTTGCTGGATGACCATAGCAAACTCTTATTGGTTGCATTCTCGGGAGCCACTGTTGCTGTCAATGTTCCAGTAGCGCCGGTTTTCAAATTCAACGCTGGAGGAGCTATTGAAACGCTTGTTGCCAGTACCGTTGTCGGTGCAGTCGTGTCCAGGAAAGAAACATCATCGACATAGAAATCCATTAAATCATTAGTTGCACTAGGTGATTGAACCCAAGATGTCTCAACGAAAATGGCCGGTCTGCTAAATTTGGCATCAGCTGGGACTGTAACTGTTCCTTCAATTGTCCCCCAGACTCCTTTCGTAATCATTGCCCGCCCAAAATCTTTATACTGCCACCAGGATGTATCTAATTCAGACATATTTACTGGATCTTCATTTCTAATCGTGAGATTAAATTGTCTTGTAGCAGGACCGGAGTCATATTTCACCTTAGCGGAATATTTATAGGTCACACCAGCCTTCACTTTTCCGTCAACGGATTGTTTGGGACCGGAGCCTGTTGTTTTTCTGCCGGTGACATTTAGACTATGCGAGCCGCTGTAAAAAACTTGATCCGATACTGAAAGAGTCGCTGTATCATTAACCGTCCATGGGGTTAATCCAGCTTCAAATCCCCCATTTTCAAGCAATTCAGTCAGCTTAGTAACGGTTATCGTTAATTGGGTTGTTACAGTGTTACCCAACACGCCCTTAAAGCTTACAATAACATTGGTTATACCGTTAGATTTAGCCGTAATCTTCCCGTTTGCCACCTCTGCAATTTCCGGGTGGGGATTGCTGTAGGTCGCGGTATTTGTTACGTCTTCTGTCCGGCCGTCAAAATATTCAGCAGTTATGGAGAAGTTTTTCGTACCTCCGGTCCACAGCGATACAGCGCTGTTATCTGCCGTAAGTTTCTTTACTGTCAATTCACTGTTCAAGTCTTTTACAAGCATATTCAGTGTATCTGTTTTTCCGCCATAGCTAACAGTAATGCTTGTTGAGCCATATCCCACTCCGGTTACAGCTCCGTTGCTGACACTTACAATGCCGCTTTGTGCTGGTAATGCAGCTGCCTGAGACGTAACATCTTCACTGGTTCCATCAGTGTATATGGCGGTAACCTTCATACTTGCCTTGTTAGTCCCGGAAACAATATCAAGCTTATGTTTATCGACGGATGCGTTAATGGCAGCAAGCTCATGAACAGCGCTCTTTTTCCCGAATTGCCAATAGTCTACCTTGAAGAGATTGCCTGTTGATGCTCCCCTGAATACCATATAAAGATCATGGATACCTGCAGCACCGGAAACACTTGTTGCTTTTGTACGCCAACTATTTTCTCCGCCTGTGTTGGAAATAGGCAGTGTCCCGATCAATGTGCCGTCAGCACTATCTAGATGCAGCTCAATGTTGCCGCCGTCCGTAGCGCTTGCTACATTAACTGTAAATGTTCCAGCACCAGCAGTCCCAAAATCAACTTTGGATACTGCTGTCCAGTCCCCATCGTCTATGCTGCCAACTGCCAGATTGATGCTGCTTACCATTCCTCCGGGTTCGGCAATGCTTTCAGTGGATATTCCTCCATTCCAACCGATCGTTTCAGCCTCAGCCCTTGTATAAGGATCAAAATTTTTGATCTGCGGGACACCTTTATAATCGCCAGTAATATTCTGGATTACTCCGTTTGCATCAAAACTAACCTTATTGATGTGTGCGTTGCGGTACCCATGGGGTTGACCCCCCAGTTGTGGGACCGTCCCGCTTTCTGCCATAGCCTTTGCAAGAGTCTGTGCATGGTATGTGATATACCATTGATCGTTGAATTCAAAGATAGCATGGTGGTTGTTGCCTCCAACACCGAAGAAGGTGGAAGGGTTAGGCAGTATCGTTTTGACAAAGGTAAATGGGCCCATCGGGTTGTCGCTAACCATATAAGCAATAGCGCCTGTAGGGATATCCGCCGGATGTCCGCTAGAGAAATTAGTGCAATAGGAGTAATAGTATTTTCCGTTGTATTTGTGGATTCCCGCATCCTCAAACAACCATGGCGGATTCATGCGTACAAGCGTTCCGCCACTGGCAGCCAGATCCAAGCTGATCATATCCGCCCCAAGCTTTGCAATACGTGCCGTTCCCGGATCAGCATCCTTACCTGTCGGAATGCCCCCGCCAAAATATAAATAACCGCTGCCATCATCATCAACCAGCACCGCAGGGTCAAACAGCCATGTAACATCGCTAGCCCCAGGAGTACTTCTACTTACCAATTGCTTTCCAATTGGATCAGTAAATGGACCGATCGGACTATCCGCTGTGAGCACACCAATACCACTTCCATTATCGGCGAAATAAAGGAAGAATTTCTCCTTGCCATCGATTGTTTTATGTGCAGCTGCCGGAGCCCAGGAATTATTAGCCCATTTTGCCGCACCTTGTGGACCGGCTACAGGTATTTCTCCGTGATCCGTCCAGTTAATCATATCATCGGATGAAACAACCGTAATCTTATTGATCTTACCGTATCCGTTATCTTTAATTGTCCCGTCGGTATTATACTCTAGTACATCATTTGTCATGTAAACATATACTCGCCCGTTATAAACCATGGCAAATGGATCGGCACCAAACTTTTGCGTAAATAGCGGATTGCTATTGCCAGGCGTTTTAGCCAATGCTGGCGTGACGGAAGCTGACGCAGCCTCTACACTTGCCGCAATTGGGCTTGAAGTGAGTGCTAGAGTTAAAGCTATCGTCATCACAACCAATTTACTCCATATCTTCATCGAGCAACCTCCATCTTTTAATATTTTTGATTCTAAAAAGCGCAAAAATTGTACACGCTTCCGGGGTTGAAACATTTTGTATCAAACAAAGTAGATTTTTTCCTAACACTATAATACTTGACACAATCTATAAAACGCTTACATTATTAACGACACTTACCTAATCTCGCCGCCTCCCTCTACCTCCTCTTGTCATTATTTGCTTTCTCCTAATAAGTTAGCTTCCTCTCCTCAGCTAATTCATCATCAGTATATCTTTCACAAAGTGGAAGTTGAATAGAATAATTTAGTATTAAAGTCGAATTTTTTGGCAATTGAAAACGCATACAATAAATAAATTAATCATACTTTACGACATAAAAACAAATGACGAGTGACTTCCCCTATGCCAACTTTATTATTAAGACTAAATCATTTGTTCAGCCTCATTCCGCTCCATGACAAAGAGGATGCTTTCAACATTCCCATTTTTCTTGAATTCTCTGGTGGTCATTCCAGTAATACGTTTAAACAGTGTGGAGAAATAGTGAGCGTCGTTATAACCAACGAGAAAAGCGATTTCAAACGATTTGAACGAAGTCGTCTTAAACAGCTCCATCGCTTTGCGTATGCGAAAGTGCGTCAAATACTCAATAAAGGTACGACCTGTTTCCTGACTAAATACTTTGCTTAGATGGCTAGCACTCATCTTGACATGCTCTGAAGCATCTTGAAGCGAGAAGGTATCATTGTTGTAATTAGCATGGATATACTCCTTGACACTCCTGAGCATTTCACCATATTTATCGTTAGTTTGCGAACGCCAAGTCCAGAATTGATTCGTAAGGATGGTCAAATACTGGATTGCATCATCTGTTGAACGGACCTTTGTAAGAATTTGCTGCAGCTGCTGAAGTGTTTCTTCTGGCGCATCCCGATGCCGGTACATGTCCTTCGCAGAACGGAAGACTTCCAATGTCAAATCATTAAGAAGATAATAGCCGATAGAGGCCGAGGTCCACTTCATTCCATTCAATGCCGATGCGATTTCCTCAATGAAGGAAGGCAATTGCGAAGGTGATCCTACTTTAAGAAAATTCACAAACCCAGCACGGTCCAAGAAAACATAATGCTCCATAGATGCTGGGATCGATTCCCAGAGCGTAATACGGTTTTGCCTTAACAAACGCCTCCAGTGCATATCCTCGGCTGCTTCCAGGAAAGAAAGGTGAATGTTCATAAGCCGTTCCTGTACGCTTCCGATACCCAAAGCGATCGATACCGTGGAAGCAGGCCCCTGCTCGGAACTTATATGGAGTATTTCCTTGAAAATATCCAGCTCGTTCCTGATTTGTTCCAGCGTATCTCCTTTGATTAACCAGCAGATCTCGGTCCTGCTTCGCTTGAATTGCAACCATTCCTTGTGATCGAGAGCTTGCAGAAATCGCTGAAGCAGCTCATTATCTACTTGAGTTGCTGTAAGGAGTTCCGATAACGGCTCATCTTCAAGCGTTCGAACATCTGAAATAACGGCAGCATAGTACCGCGCTTGCAAATTAAGCGATAATGCTGCTCCGAACTGTATGGCCTCAACCGTTGTGATAAAACCGCTGCACAGATCATTGAGCAGTTTCTCGCGCGAATGTTCCGCTTTCTGCCTCTCTCTTAGCTTCAGCCTGTCAATGCTTGCCTTAATTTCACGCTCCTTGTCGATCACTTCGCTGACAGTACGCAGAAGCTCGATGAGATCTGAGGCACGGATCGGCTTCAGACAATAATCGTGGACCCCCATTCGCAAAGCCGATCTTGCATAACCGAAATCCTCATGTCCCGTTAAAATAATAATTTTCACGTCCGGATATCGTTCGCGCAGGATTGCACTTAATTCCAGTCCGTTAATAAAGGGCATCATGATGTCGGTAATAACAATGTCGGGACGTAATTGCTCGATTAACGTTAGCGCCATTTCCCCATCGGGGGCTTCTCCGCAGCAAATAAAGCCCTCTTGCTCCCATTGGATGCAATCCCGAATTGTTTCCCGGATCAGAATTTCATCGTCTACAAGCATGACCTTTTTCATAACATCTCACCTATTTTTCATTGGATTGAGAAGAGTGAAAATATACCGAACAAATTTTCGCTTCATTTGCCATTCTAGCGGATTTGTTTTACATAACGGAAGTAATCAAAGTCGGCATAACCTCCGCTTTCCTTCGTGGCATAGCTGAACAGTCCGATCCGATAACCCATGAAATGATGAAGCGTATATTTCATCTGCAGGGGCTGGCCGATGGACTTCCAGTCTTCCCCGTCATTTGAATAGTAAAAATAAGCCGTATCCGCGCTTTCAACGAAATCAAAATGGATTTTCAAATAGATCCGGCCGCCATCATACGCCAGGCACTCGACCGTTTCCTCGCAGCCATCCTCCCCTTTGACGCACATGGCGACACGGCGCTCTCCTCTCTCATTCGCCTGAATGCCGACGGTACCGAAATCGGATGCCAGTGCCACCAGTCCGGCGCGGTCTCCCGGCTTCATCCCCTCCGAATCGATCATCGTCGAAGTGGTGCATCCTGGACCTTCTGTCCGCTGCGTCAACGTATTGCGGGCATATTCAACGCTGCTGGCAAGTTGACCCGTCTTCAAACGCAGCCAACCCGGCCGCTCTGTTACGGACCACCGGACGTTGTCCGGATTATGATTCCATTGCCAATTGAGGACGAGCCTATTGTCGGTATACATGAAATCGTCGCTGACCACGAGCGATTTAGGCATTGAACCCGGAAGAGCCGTTTCAAAGGACACCGCAGCTTTTCCCTCCACACCGATGGCCGGCCAATCGTTCTCCCAGGTAACGGGCAGCACGCATGGAACTCGACCTACCGCATCGTGGTCCTGGAACAGCACGGCATACCAGTCTCCGGCAGGTGTATTGACGATGCCCCCCTGTGCGACGCCTTTGTTATGGTAACCCATGTCGTCATCGAGAAGCACCCTGCGCTCATAGGGCCCAAGAAGCTCACGCGAACGATAAACCAACTGTCTGCGGCGCCGGTTTCCCGTGTTCGGCCATTCGATGAAAAATAAGTAATAAAACCCGTTCAGCTTATACGCATGACAGCCCTCGCACCGGAGTCCAATTCCACTGCGTTCTGTCTCGAACAACAGCTGATTGACACCGCCGGGCTTGAGGGCTGTTGCATCGGTCGTCAACTCGGTAATACGAATATCGCCGTTTCCATGAAAAACAAATACGCGGTTGTCGTCGAACAGCAAACTCGGATCATGGTGAAGCCCCTGAATGGTGAATCGTTCCCACGGTCCGTCCTCGATGTTATTGGTTCGATACACATAGTAAGTGTTCATATCGTTGCTTGAGAAGCTGACATAGTACAGTCCGTTATGATGACGCAAACTTGCAGCCCAGGAGCCTTTGCCGTAGATGCCTTTGCCGTCCAGCAAATTGTGGGCGTCGTTGTCTTCGAACGTCTCGAGGACGTAATTTACAAGCTCCCAATCCATTAGGTTTTCCGATTTCATGATCGGGCAGCCTGGCATCGAATGCATGCTAGTGCTGACCATGTAATAAACGTTGTCTACCCGGATGACGCTCGGGTCTGGTACATCCGCCCAGATAACCGGATTCGTTATGATCGTTTTTCTCATTGACAGCTCTCCCACCACGGATCTTATTTCCTTAAAATTTCCCGATATTCCAACGGCGTAACGCCAGTGGATTTCTTGAAAAAACGAGTAAAAGAATGCGGGGCTTCGTACCCCACCCGAGCACCCACTTCAGCGATCTTCAGCACGTCTTGCTTAAGCAAATCTTTAGCTTTATCCACTCTGACTTCATCGATATACTCTGATAAATTAACGCCGCTTTCCTGTTTAAAAAGCCGTGATAAATAGGAAGGGTTGAAATGTATCACACTGGCTAAACGTACGAGAGACAAGTCCTCGCCAATATGCTCGTCGATATACGAACGGACTTTCTCAATCACTGCACTTGCCCTATTGCGTTCAACACTCACTCGGAGATCAAATAAGGACTCGGCAATATTATGCAAAAACTTGAAACTATCGTGCCAAGAAGTATGCAAATCTCTTTGCATAAGACCCGTTGTTCCAACCTTGTCATGCAGCTCCCAACGGTTTATATACGATAAAAGGAGCAGCGCAATTGTATAATAAAGTTCTATGAGAAAAGGTCCCCCGTTTCCGGGTTCATCAAAAGCCGTTTCCTTCAGCTCGTTAAACAGATGGAGAAATCCCTCTCTACCTCCACCTTCAAGATAATGCGCCAAAGACTCCGCCTTCTCTCTTAGTGTTCGTGAATGAGCTGCCGTCTCGACCGGTTCAAAGCTAACCGTTTGGACCATCTGAACACCGTCGCCCGCTCGCCAATACTGTTGACTTCTCACTCGGTCATACACCTCGTTAAGCTGCATCCAATAGCATGGGTCAGCGCAAAGCGTAACGGCAAACGTAAGTCCCAAAGATTCCATACAAGCTTGCTGCATAAGCTCAAATTGCCCTTCTAGAAACATTACGGTATGAGCGCAGCTTTCGCCAGATCCCGCTCCATTGCCATTCGTCTGCTGAATGAGCCAGACGAGGCCGCCATAACGGTCAATAATGCCAAGACTATTCGTTCGTTCCGCAAGGAACGTCTCCGCCAAAAATTTTACGGCAAGAGCTGTCTCCTGACTTTCGGCAAACGAATGATGCATGTCTGTACACTGCAGGTCACCTACCGCCACAAGGACAGGCAAAGAAGGATCAAGCGCAATGCCCAGTTTACGAAAATCTACCTCTAGCTCCTCCGGTGATCGCGCGCCCTGCAGCAAATACCTGAAATAGTTACCTTGAGCGAGTGTCTCAAGCGTAGTAAGCTTCTCTCTCGACTGCTGAATGAGATGATGAAATTTTAAACTGTTTTCCAGTTCACGAATGGCATCGGTTACCACCTTAATAATTCTGTCGTAACCTTCGCTCTTTAGGAGATAACTCACCCCCGGCGATTGAGTCGCTTCATAGATATAATCGAAGTCATTGTACCCTGTCAAAAAAATGATTCTGCAATGCAGCCAAGTGCTTCGAATGCTTTTCATGAGCTCAAGCCCGTCCATTCCAGGCATCCGGATATCGGATAACACAATGTCAACTCTCGTTTTATTCATCCAATCCAGCGCTTCTTCGCCGGAGTAAGCTTTATATAAATCAAGATCCAGATTCAGTTGGCTAAATACATCAAATAGCCCATCTGTAATGATCTCCTCATCATCAACGATCAGCATTCTAATCATGAGCGACACCCCCTTTCAAGGGAAAACAAATCATTACTTTCAATCCCCCAAGCTCGCTTCGATGAACACCCAGACCGTATGATTCACCGAACGTAATCTTCAAACGGCGGTGAATATTCACCAAACCTGTCGTTTCCATATAATCATCACCGTTATTCAAGGAATCGGCAATAAGTTGCAATCCATTGTCCGTTAAAGTCTCTCCGTTATCCTCCACTACGATGCGGATATCTGCCTCTTCGATCTCGAATCGGATAACAATACATCCGTTATGTTTCATTTGTTCCAAACTGTGTTCGAATGCGTTTTCAATAATGGGTTGGACAATTAAACGAGGCAATGACACCTGCTCGATTTCCTCCGGAAGGGAGTCGAATTGCACTCGAATGCGCCGCGAGAAGCGCAGCTCCTGAATCTCTGTATACATTCTGGCATGGTGAATTTCTTGTTTGAGCAGAACCTCGTCGGATGCATTGCGTGTTACAAATTGAAAATATTCGCCGAGCTGTGTTGTAAAATGCTCAATTCGTTCAACATCTCCAATTTTCGCCATCGTTTTCAGAATAAAGAAGCTGTTATATAGAAAATGCGGGTTAATTTGCGATTGAAGCTGCTTCAGTTCCGCCCGCTGCGCCATAATTTTCTGTTTATAGACTTGATCGATCAAAGAACGAAGATTGACTACCATTTGGTTGAAACGGCTGTATAAGTAACCGAATTCATCCTTAGATTCATGTTGGATGTTAACGTCAAGATAGCCATTTTCCATACGTCGAAAGCTTTTAACAAGTGTCAACAGCGGTTTATGAATAAATTTGTAGGTATAAAATGCATAGCCCCCTATAATCACAATGGCTGCAAAAATAAACAACCAGGCCCACATATAAAACTTGTCCAGCTGCTTTTTAAACAATTGTTCCGGAATGAAGCGGTAAATTGACATTTTCAAATACTCGGAGCTTGCTACAGCCGTATTATAGTGGCTTCCCGAGATCGTAAATGTTCCTGTGTTATAAATCTGAGATTCTTTTGTTTGTTGTACAGCAGTCATATCCAGCTGCAAGTGCTCTATGGAACCACTCTTGAGAATGAGACCGGTTTTATCCGCTATCATCAATGTTCCGCTTCCGGTGTATGTGTTAAACTGGCTTAACGCCTCCTGAAGCTTTTGTTGATCAAGCTCGATTTCAATAATGAACAGCGGTGGATTTCCATAGGTTGCACTTTGCTTCGCCACGCTTAAGTATAGTCCTCCGTTCCACTCAATAATCCCATTGTTTCGACTGTTTAATTCTGAAGGAAGACCATAATAGCGATGGGTATCGAGCTCACGAGGTCCCGTGGCAGACGAAATGGTTTTGGATAGCGGATAGATATGTACACTCACATTTTTGATATACGTAGAGCTGTTTTCAATCACGTAGAGCCGTTTACGCAGCGAATTAATTTTCTCAGTGCGCTTAAACACATCCATCGTATTCCAAGTCAGCGACATCTCATTGAGGTCCTCATCCTCAAGAATGCCATATTGCAGCAGCTTCATCCTTTCCACCTCGTTCTCAAGATCGGTAAGATAGAAGGTGATCTGAGATATTGCTGTCTTGGAAATGTCTTCGCTTGCCGTCTGAACGATCCAGTGATACAGGTAGATGCCAAATAAAATAATGGGCAGTATGATCATCAAAAAAGTGCTGAGCAGCCGAAGGAAAATCGTGTTTCGCAGAGAAAACGGTTGACGGTTAATCAAGGGCCAAGCCTCCAACTTTTTTCTTTCATTATAGCTTGAAAGTATGAAAGCTTCCTAAAGCATTTTTGTCATGTATGCAGCCTGCTCCTTTTACCCCTTAACACTTCCAAGCACAATCCCTTTCACAAAATACTTCTGCAGGAACGGGTACGCCATAATAATAGGAAGCGAGCCCAGGAATATCTGAGATGCTTTCAGTGTTCGGTCGGAAATAAGAGCCATATTCAGCGCTTCGTCACGTGACATATTCGTTAAATTTTGTTGAATGACAATCGTTTGAATATAGCTTTGAAGCGGGTAATGACGAGGGTCCCCCATAAGCAGAAGGCCGTCAAACCAACTGTTCCAATGCTCTACCATGGAGAATAAAGCAAGCGTTGCAAGAGCCGGTTTTGAGATTGGCACATAAATTTTCCACAGAGTCGTCCAGTAGCTCGCGCCGTCCACGACAGCCGCCTCTTCCAGTTCTTTCGGCACCTCTCGAAAAAAATTCAGCAGTAGGACAACACTGAAAATGGGAACAGCGCCTGGCAGGACGAGCGCCCAAATCGTATCTAACAGATTGTACTGTTTAAGAGTGGCGTACCAAGGAATTAAGCCGCCGTGAAAGAGCATCGTCATAAAGAAGATCCAAGCATAAACCATTCGCATGCGGAACGTTGTCGATTCTTTGGACAAGGGAAATGCAACGAGTATCGTTAACACCAAATTTAATGGCGTACCGATCGCAATACGCTCCAAGGACACCAGCATGGATTGCCAGAACGCTTCCCGGCTAGCCGTAAAAGCATAGGACGCCAACGTGAAATCGACCGGCCACAGTTTCACATGACCTGCTGCTGCTGCAGTGCTAGAACTAAATGAGACGGCGACGATATGGACTAACGGAAGGATACAAATCAGCGACACCAATATGAGAAAGAAACTATTCAGAACGGAAAACCACTCTAGCCGCCTTCGACTTTTGGGTACCCGAATATATGCGTCCGACGCTGATCTTGATGATGGCTGTACCATAGTTTTCCTCCTCCTAAAAAATGCGATATTTCGCGAACCGATATGCAACAAAGTAAGAGCTAGATATCAGAATGAGTGAAACTAGTGATTTGAATAATCCAACCGCTGTTGCGACACCGTACTGGGCATCCAACAAACCGATTCGGTATACAAAAGTATCCAGAATATCGCCGCTTTGATACACTTGTGGACTATACAAATTAAACACTTGATCGAACCCCGCATTCAGCAGCTGTCCAAGGCTTAATACAGACAGCAAAACGATGACCATACGCATACCGGGAATGGTGATATGCCAAATCTTATGCCAACGGTTTGCGCCGTCAATCGTAGCAGATTCATACAAACCGGGATCTATGCCGGTTATTGCCGCTAAATAAACGATAGTCCCATAACCAAAGTTTTTCCATATATCCGAAGATACGAGAGTGAACGGAAACCAATGATTGTCCCCAAGAAAAAATATTTTCTTAAAACCAAGCGCACCCAACAATTCGTTAACAATACCGCCTGAAGGCGATAAAATATCGATGAGTATGCCGCCCAGGACGACCCAAGAGAGGAAATAAGGTAAATAAATGGTCGTTTGCACACTTCTTTTAATTACCTGATTTTTCAACTCGTTGAGAAGAATGGCAAATACGATCGGCACGATTAACCCCAGAATAAGCTTAAGGCTTGAAATAAACAGGGTATTCCAGAGCACTTGAGCAAAGCTGGGCAGGTTCATAACATAATTGAAATTATCCAAACCGATCCATCGCTGAGGACCGAAGAGGCCTTTTGCTGGAATGAACTTCTGAAACGCGATAATAATTCCTGCCATGGGGACATACGAGAATAGAACAATTAGTACCAG
This sequence comes from Paenibacillus sp. FW126-R14, assembly GCF_058789495.1. Taxonomy (NCBI): domain Bacteria; kingdom Bacillati; phylum Bacillota; class Bacilli; order Caryophanales; family Paenibacillaceae; genus Paenibacillus; species Paenibacillus sp. FW126-R14. The sequence goes on from NZ_JBYTBS010000030.1 coordinate 53,360, forward strand.
TCCCGGCAATATCATCAGATGCAGCGGAAGTTCTCTCCATAGTTTGCTCGTTCTCATACTCAACCTCCCTTATATGAAGCAAAATAAGCAGAGGAAGGAAGAGCAATCCTCCTCTGCCCGTTGCTACTTCTTCGTTGTCATGTACCAATCATTTACTTCTTTCGTCATTTGCTCTCCGCCCAATTTCGCCCAATCTTTTGCAAATTTATCAAATTCATCGATGGACGCGCCCATAATAATTTTGGTATAAGTCTCATTCATTAACTTTTCCAAAGTCGATTTACGTTCGACCATCGTAGGCGTAGGCGCACCCACAAACTTATCCATCAAGAATTGATTATTTTTATCGTATTGATCGACTATCCCTTCAGAGCCTTCCGGACCATAAATGCGCTCCCATCCCCACAGCGCAAACCCTTCTTTAGATCCCGAATTGAAAGCTTCTATCTTCTCCTGAATAGTCTTGGCTTCCCCTTTCAATGTCGAGAAGTTGCCGGCTTTTCGGGCTGCATCGATCGCTCTAAATGCCTCTACGTTCTTTTTCACCGGAGATGGCGTTACCGGGGACAGCTGCCACACGCTCTCGGCTTCCGGCGGTGCGTAGTATTTGTCAAACTCGGCCGTTGCACCAAAGTTTTTCTCGAGATGCATATTAAACAGCTTAATAACAGCTTCAGGATGCTTGAATCCCTTTTTAACCGCAAAAAACTTGGTCGTGCTGAACTTCAGAGGCACTTTGGGCATATCGCCTGATTCAGAAACGATCGGAAATGCCCGCCATTGTGCATTAGGATCGTTGTTCTTGTTCAACTGAAGCGGCCAAATGGAATTCCACTGTTCGCCGTATTCCATGCCGATTTTTCCAGCGGCGATCTGCTCGGATACCTTGCCTCCGTCTTTAATACCGAACTCCTGATCGAGTTCTCCGTTCTTGAACATGCCCTGCAAAGTTTGAAGCGCTTTCTTCACTTCCGGTTGAATGCTACCGAAGACCAGTTTACCGGATGGGTCGGAGAGCCACATATTCGGATAAGCCTTGTACCCGGCCATGAACCCTTCCAATCCCATGGCTCCGCCCCACAAGCCTTTGTTTAATCCAAGGCCAAAAGTATCTTTTTTTCCGTTACCATCAGGATCGTTTTCCGCAAAAGCTTTCGAAATCGCCTGCACATCAGCCATCGTCTTGGGAGGCTGCAGCCCTAACTTTTGAAGCCAATCCGTACGGATCCAGATAAACATGGCGCGTTCGATCGAAGAATCGACCTGCGGGATCGCCATCAGTTTGCCTTCGATTGTAGCAGCATCGAAAGGGCTACTCCCCTCTTGCGATAAGATTTCTTTGGTTAACGGGGAAGAATACTTCTGGTATAAGGCAGTCATATCTTCAATTTGGCCGGAATCGGCCAATTGCTTCAATTGCGTTGCATTGACAGGAATCACATCAGGCAAATCGCCGGAAGCTAGAGTCACATTGAGTTTCTGCAAGTATTGATCTGAAGTATCGCTGCCCTTAACGACCCAACTGTTTTTAATATTGATGCCCAACTGTTCCTTGTATAGACGGCTCCAGCGGTTATTTTCGAACGTTTCGCCCTTTAGCACACCGAGCACATTATTTTCCACGACATCACTGAGATTTCGAACAAACGTCACGTCGATCGGCGGATCATACTTGCCAAGCGGGTCTGCATTTGCACCTTTCACATCATTGGTTCCGGCAGTGCTCACCGCTTCTTTTACAGCCTCTTTCTGCCCAGTACCCCTCGATTCGTCTTGGCCATTGCACGCCGACAATAGCGTAGTCATTGCTAAGATGGAAAAGGATAACGCTTTCACTTTGCGCTTCTTTTGTTTCATATACATCCCCCAATTCCTAGTCTTTAAAAATATCATCACAGCGATGCTGTGCTATATTTTCATTATAGAATTCACACAAGAACCGAACAATGTGCAACTCTTTACTTTCCTTACCAACCGTTGTCATTGTGTAAGCGCAATCATAAGATGAGTTTGTCGCCTCTGACACAACTCCCCCTTCGCCTCAAAACAATAAGAAAAACCATCAGGGAAATCCTGACGGTCTATTTGTGTGTAAACCCATGCTTTTAACCAGGGGGATGGATGGATATGGGGATATCGTAATCAGCCATTTGATCCAATTTGGAGAATATTGGGCCTGAAATATTTCCCTACCTTCTCAAGCTCATTCATTACGTATCTTATTCTATTTTCATCTAGAAACCAGTTATCCTTGGAAGTACCTGTCTTGTCAATTACTGGACTCACATAAAAAATGGTCTCTCTCGGAAAAATAATTTGATAGGTTAAAAGGGCTCTACGAGCGTGATAGTTTTTACAGACCAACACTACTTTTTTAGGATTTAACCCTTTATCTTGTAACACTTTTAAAGAGAATCGCGCATTTTCAAAAGTATTCGTTGCTTTATCTTCCTGAAGTATTGCTTGTGGTGGAACGCCTAACGACACTCCTACATTTCGCAAAAACTCCCATTCCGTCGTTTCAAAATGTTGGGTGACACCACCAGAAGGCAGGATCCATGGAGCGATACCTTGTTGATATAACATTGCGGCTCTTTCCATTAATTGCGGATGTCTTGAACCTGGAACTAAAATTACATCCGAATGACCCAGCTCGGTTTCGAAAAACATAAAATCACTAATACAGTCAAATGGAAAAGACATATAGAAACCTCCCTTCTATACCACTCTATTTCACTATATGAAATATTTTAATAAACGTGAGTTGCTCATGTAACCAAGATTACACCGCTATCCGTTTTTTAGAACGGCCGCCAGGAATGTCAAAAAAACATAAAATAAAAAGCCGCATCACATGCGACTTTTCATGAAGCTTTATGGCAACCTACCTATGGCTCCTCAGAACCGTAATAAATCCGTCCAAAATGTCATGGCTTACGGGAAAGCCCTTCCTTTTATAATATTCCAAGGCATTCTCATTACCATTCGAGACAAAGATAAAAAAATCATCAACGTCATCAAACTGATTCAACCATTCCATGGACATCTGGAACAGTTTCGAGCCAATCCCATACTGTCGATAGCCCTCTTTTATATAAAACTGCGATAAACATCCTACATTGTCTCTTTTTACAGACGAAAGTTCAAAAAAGGTAGCGAAATCACTTGAATATGCTTCCTTGGGAGAAATGTTCGAGTAGGCATAGCCTACGATCTTATCATCATCTTTAGCAACCACAATATGATTGTGTACCGCTTTATTTAGGGATGGAATCATACGTGTTTCAAAATTCATGCTGTCAAACAGCTCTGGTTTGATGTATGCCTGTGACTTTTGAAAAGCCATGAGTTCGTTGCATAAGTCTTTACAATATTCTGCTTTCTCACGAGGAATAATCTCGTATGTGATCTCCAACGTTTCCACTTCCTTATTGTTCTATGAAAGGTTCTCATCAACATGATAAATCAGTTGTACAACGCCAGAGGAGAACGTTCTGGTATTGACCAATTTTAAATTCAACCTTTGTTTTATATCCTCAAACAGCGGCTTCCCTTCTCCCAAAACAACGGGGTGAACAGATAATCTAAATTCATCAACAAGCCCTAAATTGATAAAAGTTGTAATCAGACTTGCTCCACCGTATAGCCAAATGTCTTTACCAGGCTTATTCTTTATTTTATCTACTTCTTCGAGAATATGATCATTTATGAATATTGCTTTAATATCAGTACCCTTTTGAGTCCTGGAAAACACATATTTCTCTTTACTATGAACCAGTTCCCATAATTCTTTTTCAAAATCCGTAGATTCGGTTTCCGGCGTAAACTGTCCCCATAAATCATAGCTTTTTCTTCCATAGAAAATGGTATCAATTTGGTTTAGAAAATCAGTAAACCCCAGCTCCGAGTCCATCATGCACCAATCAACTTCACCATTTTTCCCTTCAATAAACCCATCTAAAGTAACCGCTAAATCTAAAATCACTCTTCGTTTCATCATTCATCTCTCCTTTCGTTTATCTACCTCCGATTATAGACATTAACTACGACAACTTTTGTCATATTAATAAAAGAGAGAATACCTTGTTAACTATCCGTTATTCCGTAGTGATAAAAAAGAAACAAGAGCATTATCATACTCAGCAGCGTGCTTCCCGATCCATATGAGGTGGCCCCACGAATCAAGCATACATGTTTCCGAATTAGGGATCAGTGCTTTCGCGTTTTCTGGATGGATTAGGGAAACCGAGCTATCGTTTTGACTGTGCATGATCAACGTAGGAGCTTGAATGGCCGCCAGTTCCGCTGAATAATCACATTGAGTTTGTTCCAAATCAATAAAAAACCCTGAATATGAACGCTGACGGTTATTCATTTTGCGAAACGCCTCAACGGCTTGGGCATCAATGTGTTTTCGAACCTCCGAATAAGGAAGTTTAGAGAAGGAAGATACCATCATTCTGAATGTTAGTCTCGGCAGAAGGTTATTTATCGTCGCAAGTATCCTCCAAGTTCTTTTTTCGGTTTCCGGTTTGAAAATACGACTTGCCATTTTGTATTCTTTATCCCCTGTTGTCAGCCACGGTTTTGTTACCGCACACTGGAGCGTGAAACTTGCAACCCGATCAGGAAACATGGAACAAAACATGATTCCTGTAGGCCCACCAGCGGAGACAGCAATGACGTGGACTTTCTCGATGGTCAGATGATCTAATAATAATTTATAAATGTGACAGGCTTGTCCCAAATCTGTCATTCTGGAAGTTCTGCCGTACCCTGCCCGGGAAGGTGTGATAATTGAATATCCTGAAGCTAGCAACTTCTGATAACCAAATTCCTCGTTACAGCTCGAATGACCTCCATGGAACAACAAGACAGAGTGTCCTTTTCCGATAATCGAATATTCTAACATGGTATCGCCGGAATTGAATATCCTAATTTCCCTGTGCATCGGATAACGTACCTCTCACTATTTATTTGAGTGTTCTGCTGGTGAAAAAAAGACAAGGACGGTCAGATCCTCTGTTATATCATAAAATCTATGTTCTTTGTTTGCTTCTACGAAAAGGATGTCTCCTTTACTAATTTCAGTAAATGTATCTCCATTCTGAAACGAAGCTTTGCCTTCGATTACCACATAAACCTCATCTTCTGTATGTGGCTTTTGGTTATCCTTTTCGCTTTTATTCAGTTTATAGAGCCCTACACTCATTGTTGGTACCTTCAGAAATTCATAATATGAGGTGCTTTCCAAATTTTTAAGCTGATTCAGATGATTTTGTAATTCAACTAAATTAAAATTCAACGTATAATCCCCTTTCTAAACACGCCGCGACGACTGCTCCTTTTTGGTTTTCACAATTTACAAGGACATCCATACAAACAATTAAGACTGTTTTGACATTTACTGTACTATTAGAGGAAGGGAGTTTGGTTTATGACAACAAAACAGAGTATATTTTCAACCGGTATTTTGCGCAGGCCCACGAAAACTAAATTTGCATTAATTGATATAGTTAACTTAAATGAAAAGCGGTCAAGAAGAGTAACAGTACAAGTTTTTGATTGGTCCAACGGCACTCCAGTACCTTTAAAGGTAAGCCCTTGTGGTAAAAAAATTTGTACAGTAACGATTGCTCCGAACAAATCTGTTTTTTTGTTTTCGGATGTGTCGAAAGTAAGCTTTAAGTATGAAGTTCGAATTAAACAGAACGACGATCGAAAACTGATTACGAATGTAACAGGAGTTACGAATTCGCCTTTTACCCCGCAAGTAGGAGATACCGTTCTCCAACGAAGTCTAATAAGAATAAGATAACAATTTGACCTAACCAGCATCATAAAAAGCGACAGCTAGTGACTTGGAATTAAGTTCGAGACTGCCGCTTTTTTATTTGCATACCATTAAAAGATTACCATCAGGGTCCCTAAAATTAAACCAGTGACCATTCTCAATTTCAGTTGCTATCTGCACGTTCTTTGCTTGCATAAATTCATATGCTTGATGGATGTCTTCTGTACGAAATTGAAATGCTGGAACTTTATATACATGCTCTGGTGAAAAAATTTTGCTATCCAGTACAATACTCGGTCCTTCCATCGGAAGAACGTAGATATGACCAAAAAATATATCGCCATCTGCCGGTAAGCCTAAAATGTCACAATACCAATCACGTGCATTTTCAATGTTACTTACAGGAATAAACGCTCCGCCGATTTTATTTAGAATAGGATTCATAACATTCCTCCGCAATGAATTTTCGCATAATCAATTCGGCAAATGTTATATAATTCCTGCTTGGGAATGTAAATCCAAAAAGAGGAGCTGCCTGAAGCAAGCTCCCCCACAATCGTTTTGATTATTTTCGCCTATAAAGGGATAATCGCCAACCCAGAGGCTAATCGGCCAACAGTTATCGTGTCAATCACCTTGTTCTTTTTGATTAATATTACAGAAACGGTTTTTTCACCAAAGTTAGCTACGTACGCGTATTTGCCATCCTGAGTTATGGCGACGATTCCCGGCTTCTTACCGACTGGAATTGTAGCAATCACCTTATTTTTTGCAAGACTAATTGCTGAAACCGTATTATCGCCTTCATTCCCAACATAGGCAAATTTATTGTTTGGGGTTACGGCAATACCGATCGGCTTAAGACCAACCTTGATGCTCTTTAAAATTCTCCTGCTCTGAGTGCCGATAACAATAACATTGGTATCTGTAGTAACATAAGCAAGCCTGCCATTCCTCGTAAAAGCAATTTGATCCGGACCCACGCCAGCGGGAATCGTTTTAACAACCTGATTACGCTTCACGTCCAATATAGATATTGTATTGCTATCATGGTTGCTTACATATCCAAAACTTTTATTGTCACACTTCCTGGTTGCAGTTGTCACACCCACGGGGTTTTTTTCGACTTTTATGGTGTCAATGACCTTTTTAGTCTTTATACTTATTACGGATACTGTATTGTCCGCCGCATTCGTCACATAGACGAACTTTTTCGAAGTACCTACATCCGATGGGCTTTTCCCGACTCGAATGGTGCGGATAATGGTATTCGTCTTTCTATTAATCACTTGAGCTGTGTTATCACGATTATTGACAACATAAGCATATTTCCCTTCAGGCGTCACGGCTATTTCAAAAGGCCCTTTGCCTGTCTTGATGGTCGCCTTTACTTTGCGTGTTCGGGTGTCTATTACTGAAATCGTATCATCTTCAAAATTTGTGACATAGGCAAAATGAAATGAGGGTGTATGTTTACCTGTCGTCATACGAATCCCCTTCCCTCCTTTTAGTCATTTGTAATCATTAATACGTTGAATGACATAGAGATGAAAGGGACAAATGTTGAAAGAAAATTAATTATTAGTGATTCTTGTCATGAGGGTTTCTTTTAATTAAACATCGAGCAATTATTCTAGTATTAATTTTCCATCGAAATTTTTATAATCATTAAAAACTCTTTCATGATGACTTGCAAAAAGATCACTTGAAGCCTCTGGAAGACTATCCACTGGGTAAAAAGCAGCATCTAAACTTTCGTCTGTCTCCTTTTTAAGGGTACCTGCCCACTTATCCACTCGAAATAAATATTCGATTACATGATGTTCATTACCCCAACGGTCGGTGAATGTTTGTGTTTTAGGGGAGGAATAAATTGCGATTAATGTTGCCTGGTGAACATCAAGTCCCGTTTCTTCTTTGACTTCACGTTTCATAGCATCAAACACAGATTCCTCTAGTTCCATTGCCCCTGCGGGCATACCCCATTTTTCATCACCTTTACGCTTTATAAACAAAGCCCGACCTTCATTATCAAGTAAGATTGCTCTTACTGAGTTTACGATTATTTTTTGAGTGCCAATGTTCTTACGAAGTTTCCCTATATACGAATCATGCCATTCACTGCTCATATTTCTACCCCTTTGGGTTAATCGTCGCGATGTCATCAGGCTTACAGCATTCTCAATGTTTATGAGCAAGAATGTTGATAAGCTTACCGAACGGATCGCGAACATAGAATCGTCGAACACCCCAAGGCTCATCAACAGGACCATATTCAATCGGAAATCCGGCTCTCTTCATGCCTTCTAATGCAGCATCGACATCATCAACTTCAATCGATAAATCAGGCGTAGGCGTTTCTGAGCCACCCTGTGAGGCGAAACTAATTTGAACGCTCATCTCCTCGTTTAAACCATAAGTTCTAATCCAACCATGATCCATCATTAAATCAAGGCCGAGCACATCCTGGTAGAAGCATTTAGCTGCCGTGATATCCTTCGTATTTATATTGGCAACGATTCGTTTGACCTTCATTTCAACCCCCCATTCATAAGCAGATTGTCCTTCAATATATAATACATTCGACAAATAAAAGTTAGTTCTTCCTTGATAGTAACAAAGCCCCGTACTCCGTTATCCTGTCTGTTAGCGGGGTGATGGGCTGCCAATTACCTCGAATTCTATATCCGTTGTTCGTTTAACAGGTATTGCTTGATAATTGGCAAATCGGGCGGACTGAGCTCAGAAGGAATTTCCTTTGAATCAAAAAAGCGTAATTCCATCACTTCTTCTCCATCCTTTTCTAAAGTGCCGATATAATCGTTACATAGATAAGCGGTCACTACATTATACACTTCGTCACCATGAGGATATTTGTAATAAAACTCATTGCCTGAAAACACATTAAACAATGTTAATGAGTTTGCGATTAAACCTGTCTCCTCCAGTAGTTCTCTCTTAGCTACATCTGGGAGGCTTTCTCCTGGTTCTAATGAACCACCAGGTAACCCCCACAAACCATTGTCGGTTCTACGTTGTAATAGTAAACGATTTTTATCGTCGGTTAATAACACACATGCACCAGCCATGATTATGGGGTGTGTACCTATAAGCCGTCTTAATTCCATAATATAGCCCAAGATAATTGCTCCTTTGAAATTGTAATGATTCGGTTTAGTGGAATGCCTACGGTCTTTGAAAACATCTTCAACCTTACATACTAATGAGTACAAGTGATCACAAGCTTTGATTGAAAATAATTTTTTCTGTTTATTAGAAAAGAAAACAAGCGATGGATCGGTTCCATCGCCGCGCTATCGTTCCCGAAAGCTTAGTACTTACTTGTAGTATCCTTCATTAATTCTTTTACTAATGCTCAAATGTCTTTAGCTTCTTATGCTTTCCTCGTGAAGCTGTTTCATTAGCGTTTGTACATCGATATCTGCCTTCGGATAAGAAAGGTCCAGTTTCTCCATTGAGCGGAGAATAATCCTCAGCACCAAAAAGTCGCGGAACCAACGCTCATTGGCCGGGACGACATACCAAGGGCAGTGCTTGGTTGCTGTGTGCCGGAAGACATCTTCGTAAGCAGCGACGTATTGGTCCCAATAGCGCCTCTCCTCTAGATCACTCGGGTCGAATTTCCAGAGCTTCTCCGGGTTGTCCAGCCGTTCGCGGATTTTCTCGAGCTGAAATTCGGGGGAAATATGCAGGAAGATTTTGATCAGCTGCACTCCGCTATCCGTAAGTAGCTTCTCGAAATGGCGGATATGGTCCAGGCGAGCTGCCGCTTCATCTTCCTGAATCATGCCGTGCACCCGGGTAATCAGTACGTCCTCATAGTAAGACCGATTAAAGGCGGTGATGTATCCTTTGGCTGGGACAACCTTATGGGTCCGCCACAAGAAATCGTGCGAGGACTCCTCCGGGGTCGGCTTTTTAAAACTCTCCGCACGAAAGCCTTGCGGGTTTAGGTTGGAAAGCACCTTCTTGATGACACCATCCTTACCGCTGCAATCCATGCCTTGGAATAGAATGAGCACGCCATTCGTCTTTGAGGCAAACAGCTTGTCCTGTAGCTCACGAAGCTTACGCTCCATGCGCTCAAACTCGTCTTGTATCTCTTCCTTGTTCTTGAAGCCGCCTGTGTCGTTCGGATCGAAGCGACCCAGCCCGATCTCTTCTTTATTTAGCCGATAGGATTTCAGCATGGGAAAACCTCCAGTCTCTTTATAAAGTTTTATATTTCTTTTGCCATTACGATGCTCGTTTCTTTATAACCTAACTTTTCATATAAACCACGAGCAATTTGGTTATGAGCAAAGACATGCAGTCCAATACTCTTGATGCCAATTTCTCTAGCCACCTTTTCTATATCTCGCATCGCTTGCTTACCAAATCCTTGCCCCTGGTAATCTTCCCCAATTTTAATATCGTAGATAAACCCTTTGTTGTTTGGCTTCACTGCAAGCCAAATGATTCCTACCTCTTGGCCATTAGAACGTATTGTAAATAGTTTATTATCGGCGGTTTTCTCGCCATCAGGCAAAAGCTGTGCATATTGTTCTGTTGCTTTACTAATAGACTCCTGTTCGTTCCAATTACCAGATTGAACGTTGCTTTTGGCATAGCTTTTAATTGCAGAATCAAGATACTCCTGGAATTCAGTCGAATTCATTAAATCTAATGTAATCATTTTTTTCCCTCACTAAAAATATCCTTTTTTGTCTTGTACCCTTACGATTCAAAAATAAATCTTGTCATACCATATGGTATATTTTAACACATGCTAGTTACTCATAAAACCCATTAACTGTCCTTGGATCCTTTCCAGATTAAGAACGACATAAAGCCCGATACCTCTCCACACGGATGTGTGAGATATCGGGCTTTTCGGTAATGCTGGCTGAAAGGCCCAGGAAAGCACCTCTTCTAAACATGCAAACCCCCAACCAACCGAGGGCAATGACGATAGGGTCCAACCGGGATTTGAATCAGGCTGGATAGTCCTTGCGAAGTCATCTTGTAGATCTCATCGCACAATCTGGCATCAAATCCAAGGAGCGGATGTCCCCCTATTCCGATAGCGGATGCCGCGAGCAATAAACGCTGCACGAGCATCCCCGCTTCCATCTGTTGGATGCGATACCCCCTATACCCCAAATCTGTTGTGAGATGACCTTTGTCCCCTGCCACATGAAAGCATAACGGAACTTGGGACAGATTCACATTGTCGGAAGGCATCCCCTGCTGCAGCTTGAGTCGATGATCTCCCTGACATATAAGCCGCAATGTATGAGCAGGACTGTCATAACGGTAAGCGCCGTCCGGAATGCCTTCAACGTTATACAAACAGACGTAAAGTGAAACGCGGGAAACGGGTGCTTCATGCGCTTCATCCAAATCATTCCGATACCTGAAAGAGGCCGTTGCCTCCTGTAACAGACAAGCCAACTGCTCTTGGCTTATCTTAGCCATTATAAAATCACCGTCTGGCGAAAATCTTTTTCGGCTTATCGTCGCCAAATCATACGACAACCGTTTTACTTGAGGCAGAGCCACTGCTTGATCCTCGCAGTCAACGATCTTCTTTTCGCCCATTTGCCGTACCGGCGGAAGCCGTTCCAACAAAGATGCTTCGTTCATCTTGATTAGCATGGGGTACTCCTTGACATTCCGGGACCGGACGTAGTGATCATGCTTAACCTTTGGCAGCTCCCGGCATAATTCGGTGGCGGAGCATTCCTGCTCTCCCTCATTCCGACCCGCAAACCATTGAATCGCAGGATCCGTTGATAGCGGTATCACCGCATACACGCTCTCCTCTCGTTCCGATAACCCAAGGAGATCATTCACAGCCCGATCAAGAAACTGGAAATATACGCCAGGCGCGAAGCCGAACCGTTTCGCCACTTCCAAAAGCTGCCCGATTAACGTACCCGCATCCAGTCCCTGCAGGCGGTAAGAAAAGTTATTGTATTTAAAGAAGTTTTTCCAAAACATCGTAGATACAAAAACAGCACCAAAACAAGCCGGTACGTCACATCGATTGCCGAGTGCCCGCGTTACATATGTGTCGAAGTTGCCTTGGCGCAGGAGCACTAACCGGTGGTGGACCACATCATAATGATATACCCCCTCGGGCATATCCTCCAGCTTCAGATACACATATAATTCATTCGGATATAACGCTCCCCCGGAGGGCACAAACCGCCGGTACAACTGCAGCAGACCCATGTTTTGTACCATGGAATTCGACGTAGGAACAGACTGGGAAAAATGAGTGAGCCCGAATATGTACCATAGAAAATGACCCATCTGGCGCAGGTCAGGCTTCACTGACGCTTCCCCGTCCTCGAGCGTCAACGGTACTTCCGAAGATAACGGAACTACCTGCAAACCGCGGTAGAGCTTATAGGCAAGCGGTCCGTCTTCCCAATCCACCACTAAATCCGGCGGTTTGGTCTTATCAATGTCATAATGTAAATTGTGCAGAAATGCCTCCAGATTCATGCTTCTCCCTCCTGCTATGGAAATGGATGCGGGTATGGATTGAGAAGTTCCAGACTCAGCGGCTGTTTGGCATACCCAAGCTCCATTGGTACCCTCAATACCCGCTCCAGCCCTGCCACGCGGGTAAACTGATGCCCGAATGTCATCGGCAGCATCCCCGGGATGAGCACTTTCACGCAATGCAATCCATTTCGAGTGATTTCCGGCGCTGACTGATCAACGACGATCACATCAAGATTCAACCGACGGAATGTCTGAAGAACCTCTTTCAGATCGTCCGTTAAATCAGCATGCCGGGCCACGCGCTTGAATTCCTCTTCAAACGTACGCATCGGGCGATTTTCATCCAGCAGAAATTTCAGGCGCTCCTCCGCTTGCGGCAAAGCGTATAACAAGGAATGATCCTCCATCTGCCGCACCTGGGAGGAGTCGTGAAACATCTGAACATACGTCTCACGGTTCTCCGCAAATTTTTTATCAAGATTCAGTACCATGCCGGCCAACTCGTGAACCGCACCTTTCACCGCCCGTACCGGATCAGGATGAGCTCCAGCCGTGCAGATCAGATTCACTCCATTTGTTTTCCTGTTTTTTGCGATCCCCCAAACGCTTGGAATCCCGTTCTCCATCGTTGAGTTGTAGAAATATACATCAAACCCCGCCACAGCTCGCATACGATCGATCATCAGCTGCAATTCCCGGTCGTTGGCGGAATAAGGGTCAATGCGTGGGAGAGGCAGCTGCGCATACCAAGACATCAGAAACGAATCTCGTTCCACAACTTCCATGATTCCGTAAAAGATAGCTTCCTCCAGGCTTCCACCTAATGCGCATCCGTTGGAGGATTCAGACACGAAACCGTGCCCGCAGCCCATGCCGTAATAAGCAAGCTGTTCCGGAACGAGAATCGGACGCTCTTGCAAAAACGAATAGCCCCACACCCAATCGATGTGGCGGTCAGGATCGAACGCAGTGAACGGATAGCCCGGCTGTGCATACTGTTCCTTCGCGTGGACCCCTACCTTGACAGGGTCGAGCGCTTGATCTTCCAGATCGCGGAAGCTGCCATGGACTACCGTCCGTTTGCCTCGGGGCGCCATACCGCAGTACCGCTCCAATCCCTCCAAAATGGCGGTCAGCTCGCTCGCCGCATAGGAATGAGTCCTGCCAGCCGTTCCCACGTCCTCTCCGATCATCGGCAGATTCACGCTTACATCGGCAAATGGCGACGCAAGGTCAATCATTTTCTCATTCATAAAGCCGGTTCGGCTATCCAAATAGTCTTTGGACAGCACTTTTTTCAAATCATCCATCGGTCGGGAGCGGTAACTGTCCAAGCTAATCTTAGGACTTGGCTGCAGCGAAATGCGGGCTAATGCCGATGAATCGTCAGGCAATCGACTGCAAACCGGACAAAGCGGGTCAGGGAGAAAGAAGTGAACTGTACTTTCCAGCGTTTTCAAATTAATCATCAGCACTCTCTCTGCCAAGTGAACCGGTTTGTCTTGCAGCATCCTCCGTGCCTCCGTCACCAGAAGATGAGCTGCTTGGAGGAGTCCCGTACGCGAAGCCCATGAATCGCGTGTTACTCCCCCGTGCGCCGTAAGACTCCGCTGTAGCGCCCGCATCTCCCTGCGGTCGCGTCCAGCCATGAGGCGTCGCGTATCCGCACATTGGGAGCATCCTTGCGACCCCGGAGTAACCAGAGGGCCGATCACACCCTGGCCAAATGAAACGAAGCCGCGCAGCCAAGGGATGCCGGCTGGCTGCAGCAGCTCTTCCGCCTTTTGATGAACATAAGGATGCCAAGCATCGTGCAGCACAAGTGCCAGATTTACCGCTTCCGGCACGCCTGCTTCGAAATCGTTTTGACGTACGATCTTGCATTCGTCGGAGAGTTTTTCAAATACGCAGTCCGCCAACAAACCGTCTCCCACAATCATAACGATGGCGCTCACCGGGATCCCTCCTCTCGCAGCAACACGCCAAACACGCCTGCCATTTCCTCTTTCAAAAATGGTTCTACGGCCAAATCGAAGACCAAGAGCCGCTTATGATTCCGTTTCAAGACCTGCAAGGCGGACTGCAGAGCATCCGATTCTATCGCAGCTTCACAGGATGGGATCTCAAGGTTAAGTTCAATCTTTTCTGCCAGACGCACAGACGAAACCTCCAAACCTTGCGATGTGAAACTAGCCCCTTGGTTTTGCGCCATCAACAGAGCTTGTTGCAAAGCATCCCGCAGCGCAAAAGTTACACTCAAGCCTACACCGCCATACCAGCGGTCATCCGTACAGACCCACACCACAGGGAATCCGGAAACTGTCTCCCCCAAGCCAATTGTCGGTTCTCCCTTCATCGTCGTCAAAGCCTGCAAATAAAACTGGCAGCGTTTATCCTCTACGGCAGACAAATGTACTCGAGAAACAGTCGGTACCTGACTCGCAAGTTGCTTGCCCATCTCCTCAGCCAAACATCTAAGCAACCCCCGACCTATGCCTTCCGCAAACGTTTCTCCCGCTCCGATGCCGATAAACTCCTGCGGTTCTATCCTGCTGCCCTCATCTTCCCGATGGGAGGAAGCCGCCCCGACGAGAAGGTCTGCCATTCGCGACACATACGCTTCAATCCCAGCAAAACCTGCTGCCCGACGAGCTCCCTCATGAGTCAGATCGGTACATATTAGATCCGACAGCAGCGCAGCCGGCCCTTCCGACAGTGGGTCGATGGCCTGAATTCGGCACTGAGCGAGCGGCAGTTGCTTTAAGTCCCCCTCCTCCCAAATATGAAAAATGCCTGATTCGGCAGATGTCAACCGGCCAAAGTAAGGAAGCAATCCGCTCACACTTTTGCTTGACTTCCGCTCGAGCTGCGATTCGAAATCGTGAATCCGTTCAACAGCGTTTCGCCGAGTCACAAGCGGATGTGGGACGAAAGAATACCATTTTCCTTCCAAAGTCTCTAGATTAAGCAGATAGAACGGATAACTTTGTTCCGAATCGTTCAATCCGCTTATCTTTTTCAGTAATTCAAACACGATCACGTTCGCTAACAACGCTCCCGCTGTGGAAGAATAGGTGTGCAGCTCCGGGTCTTTACAGATCGCGGATTCGTGTATGCTGCGCCACGCTGATTCCCAGCAGACCTCAGAGTCCGGCTGTACAAGAGGGCCTGCCATACCCGCCTGCTTCACACAAACCGCGGGCAGAAACACCTTCCTCTCTTCCCTGCAAACCGCATGAAGAGCCCGCAGTTCCTCGATATCTCCCTCCCGTGACACATATAATATCGCATCAAACGGCTTTACGGCCTCCCGCCAATGACGATTCCCCTCCGCTCTCAGAGTAACCTCCTCGATGACGACCTCGGGGTCCGTTTTACGGGCATGTGCCGCCAGTTCTAGCATCCGCTGCCGATCGGTCGGCTCAGAGCCCGAGACTAGCACGTGTAACTTGGGCAATCCGGATTCAAGCAGCGCGGAAATGACCGAGAGCAGAAATGGACCAGAACCGACTGCCAATACTTTGGACTGCCGATACGACTGAAACCGGTATGCACCCGAATCACCGAAATGGTCCAAAAATTCAATTTGAGAAGCATACTTTTGGAGGATTTCTTCAGACAATTGATGTGGACTATCTTGGCTTGTATCCCGCACAAATCCATTGCGATACAACATTTCTGCAATTCCATATACCTGCTTCTGGTGTTGGTCCGGTAATCCGCCTGTCAAATCTTTTAAACTATGCTCCCCATTAAATATCGGTATCAATTTTTCAATCCACCGATCGATCCCTGCGCCTTCCATGCGGAACGAGCTTATATTGTTTCGAAAATACACACTACCATTGGGATCAGGGAGAAAAAACGTATCCCTTTTCATCTTCAGTCGCATCGAAGGGTTCAAATTTGCCATTCTACTCCTCCTCC
This sequence comes from Paenibacillus sp. FW126-R14, assembly GCF_058789495.1. Taxonomy (NCBI): domain Bacteria; kingdom Bacillati; phylum Bacillota; class Bacilli; order Caryophanales; family Paenibacillaceae; genus Paenibacillus; species Paenibacillus sp. FW126-R14. The sequence continues at coordinate 69,597 of NZ_JBYTBS010000030.1, forward strand.
GGAAGCTGTGTTCTCAATCTGCTCAAACTCTTCCTCATGTAATCTTATGTACAGCTAATTGTCCCTCATGTCTTATTCTTTAAGAAAGCCCCTGCAGCAATGGCCTAGTTTGCTGTAGGGGCTTTACTCTATCGGCAAGAAACAATTCAATATCCTTAACGGTGGCAGTTATGGCAGCCATGACAGTTGTGACAGCCATGACAGTTCGAGCATCGGAAACAACTGGTGCAATTGGAACAGGTAAAGCAATTCGTACAGTTAAAGCAATTTGTACACGTAAAGCAGTTAGTACAGTTCGTGCAAAAGAAGACGCATAATCGAGCATCTTGCTGGCTTTGTACGTTCCAAGGAGTCACCTCACTTGCCGTGAACTCGGAAACCGTCAAATTCTGTAAGTCATTTTTGAACTCATCCATTTACAAAAACCTCCATTTAATAAATAGTTGTGCCGGCATCATCCGCTGTGTGAATTTCGCTAATTATTCGACTACTCCATGACAACATATGAACTCAACTCCGCACTTGTTACTGATTAAAATGCCTATTTTATTGCACATTTGCAGGACAAAAAAGGAGCCTATCCAACTTCGATTGGACTGAGCTCCTTTTTGCTTTTCGTTTTTAACATGTTAACTTAGTCTACTAGAATTAATTTGATTTACAGCTCGTAAAGCAGATGAGATCGCCCCTTCCATCCAACCGGGATAAAGACTCGTGTGATCGCCAGCGAAGTAAATTCTATCATGTACGGCAGAAAGTGTTGGGAGCATTCGAAGCATCTGTTTCGGCTTATACCAAGCATATGCACCTCGGGAGTACGGATTATGATCCCAAGAAAAAACCGTTCCACCTTCATAATGATGCGACAGTTCAGGAAACACCTGTTTCATTTCTGATACGGCTGAATGAAAGTTACCAGCTCTAGCTAGTTCTCGAGCAGATTCGCCGGAGGCGTACGAACAAATCAACCCTCTTCTTGATGTTGTTTGAGAGAATGAAGCATCAAGCAGCCATCCAATTTTCAGATCCGTATTTACGGTAGTGAAGGAACTTAATTTGTTCCAGAATCTGGTACGACTTTGAATGACGGTACGCGTAACGGAAGTGGAGAGCTGGTTTTGAATGACATCATTTTTTTCTTTGCTAAGCGGCGGGGAAAAATGAATTGTACGAAGCACTGTAGAGGGAATGGCCACAATGACCCGATCACAGCTGATCGTGAACACTTCGCCAGAATGCGTAAATCGGATAACTATCCCTTTATGACTATGTTCAATATGCGTCACAGCACATCCATAACTGATATTAGGGCCAATTATAAGGGCAAGCTTTTTCGGCAATTGATCCATGCCACCAACTATCGTCTGTGTATTTCCTTCGGAGCTGGCCATTTTTAGGTCAAGAAGACGCTGTAAAGCAGATACTTGACGAATACCATCACCTAGCATCTGCATATATCCGATTTCTAACAGCTTGATCGCGCCAGAAGATGCTCCTTGGCTTTTAAGATATTGTTCCATTGTCATAGCATCAAGTTGTACCGCTTGTTTTGTGGGCCAGCCCGGCATTAAAGGATCACCCGTGGCGTTCATCCCAGGCTTGAGATACTTTTCCAGCATTCCAGCATATCCTAACCTTTTTTCCTCGGCTGTAAGCGTGACAGGCCACCAGGCAGGTTCAGCCGGAGAATCTATGATCATTCTCCCCTTCATATAGGATAAACTTCTATTCGGGACTGGTACATGTATTAATTGAACACCGGCTTGCTGGGCATAATTTAATGTGAGAAAATGATGCGCTCCAATGAAAGCAGCCCCCATTTCGCAAAACAATCCGTCAGCAAATTGGTCCCGCATTGTGTATATCCGTCCACCCGGTTGACTGTTTGCCTCTAATAAACGCACGTTATACCCTTGTTTCATAAGCTCCAAAGTGCATACCAAACCCGCTATTCCCGCCCCAATAACTACAATGCGCTCAGGAAAACGACCTATTGCCATAACTCCGATTCCTCCAAAAATTACTTATATATACCATGTATGTATGTTCATAATCCTTTAGTTCCTATGTACAAGTTAAAATAAAAAAGCTCCCGTCTCTTATAAGCAAAAGACGAAAGCATGAATTCTATTTTCGTGAACCTTCTCATTCGAAATGAACAGGTTCACATCATCATCTACAACCTCAACTTCAGCCTCAATCATCATTGTCTTCATCCTCCAAGAAAGATTAGTTTGTCAGTTCTACAATCTTTGTCGCGATATTCTTGCAAAACTCGCTGTCATGCTCCACGAATAAAATGGTTGGGTTATGCTCAAGCAGCAGTTCTTCAATTTGCATACGCGAGATGACGTCAATGAAATTAAGCGGTTCGTCCCAAATATGCAAATGCACTTGCTCGCTCAAGCTTTTGGCGATCAGCACCTTTTTCTTCTGACCGCCGCTAAACGCCGCCATATCCTTTTCAAACTGGGATCTGGAGAAATCAAGCTTTCGAAGAATCGATTTGAACAAACTTTCGTCAATCCCATGCTCCCTGGCGTAGTCGGACAAATTGCCGCGAAGGTGGGACGTATCCTGCGATACGTACGATATTCGAAGCTGGCTATCCTTCCGTAAGCTCCCGGTGTAGCTTAACCCCTCGCCACATATCAGCTTGAGAATCGAAGATTTTCCCGAACCGTTCGGGCCTACCAGCGCAATGGCTTCGCCTGGCTCAATCGTAAAGCTTACATTCTCGCATACCTGTCTTTCCCCGTAATAAATCGAAACCGCATCCAGCTCCACGAGTTGAGGCTTATGATAGGAGAGCTGCGTAATCTCCAGACTTTCTGAGCTTTCAATATTTTTCAGAAGCTTCGATTTCTCTTCGATGGCCGATTGCTGCCTTTGTTCAATCGATTTCGAACGCTTCATCATTTTGGCGGCTTTGTGGCCGACGTAGCCTTTGTCGATTTTGGAGCCGGAATTTCTTGTGCCGTTTTTGCTTCTTTCTACTGCATGCGCCCAATCTCCCGTACGTCTGGAGGAAACGGACAACCGTTTGATGTCCTTACGGAGTTTTTCGTCCGTCGCAAGTTCGAACTGATCCTGCCTCCGCTTATTTTCCCACCAGCTCGAAAAATTGCCTTTCTGAATCTCGATATTGGTTTTGTTAATAGAGAGAATGTGATCGACGCAATGATCGAGAAACGCTCTGTCATGAGATATCAGGATAAACCCGCTCTTTGATCCCAAATAGTGGCTTACAAGCTTCCTCGCATTCATATCCAGGTGGTTTGTCGGCTCGTCAATGAGCAGGAAGCTGTTCTCCTTAATGAACAAGGTCGCTAACAGCACCTTGGTCTGTTCTCCGTTGGACAACGAATTGAAAGGGCGATACAACACGTCCTCGGACATTTTTAGCAGCGAAAACTCTCGTATTAACTGCCAGTGCTCATAGTCCGGGTGAATTTCTTCAATAACTTCATACGTAAGACTTTCCTTATTCTCTACATGGAATGGAAAATATTCAAACTCTACCTGCGACGAAATATTGCCGCTGTATTCATGCTTTCCGAGCAATAGTTGAAGAAACGTCGTTTTCCCCCGGCCATTTCTCCCCGTAAAGCCCAATTTCCAGTCCGTATCCATCACAAAACTGACATTTTCAAAAATGTTGTCGTAGCTGCCTTCATAGGCAAACGTTAGGTTTGATACGTTAATCGTAGACATTCCGATATCCTCCTTTGTCGAAAAAAAAATTGAGCTGCAAGAAAGTTACCTTTCCTGCAGCTCAAAAAAATACGACAAATTCAACCCGGGACAGGGTATGAAAAAGAATATCGTTTGAGTGAAAAGAATAAGGTAACTTTCTTGCCAATAAGAAATAAAACAAACACTGTTCTATTCTTAGTAAAAGGGCAAGAAATTTTACATTATCCTCTTCATCTCCAATCGTTAAATGTAGCTGAATCTTAACATATTCTTTTCCTTATTGCAACCTCCTTGCCCAAGCGCATTTTTAGCATTTGCATACTTTAATTCAACTGGTTATTGAGGAAAAGATCGGTTGTTGAGACGGGAGTGATAGTTATGAAATGGCGCGATTCCCTAGGTGGTTACAGGACCTACATGAGTCTGGGTTCCACATGTCAAACAGCATATCAGCTTAAAAGACTGGGCTTACGAAAATATGCGGGTCCCTTAGATTGGTTTGTTTCAGATTCGATTGGCGGAGTGGTTCGTTTGATTGATCATCGTTTTAAGGGATTTATGGAGCTTAGCCAGCTTGAAGTCATTGGCGCTACCAATGAATGCTTTGTTGTAAGAGATAATGCGAATGACGTTACATCTTTTCATGACTTTCCACTTTATCTCACCCCGGAGCGATGGCGGGATGCTTACCCCGCGTTTAAACAAAAGCTCAGTCGACGCGTAGATCGATTTTTGAGAACTGTACAAGGTCAACCCATTCTTTTTATTAGAACCAATTCGACTAGAAAGGAAGCGAAGGAACTACACGCAGCCTTAAAAAGGCTGCTGCCTGGAAAGTTCCAACTCCTGATCGTGAATAACCACCAGGAAGATCGCAAAGATGTAATTTACGAGGATTGGGGGATAAATGGAGTTAGCTCGGTGCTCCTTCCGAAAGGTGAAGATTGGAGAGGATTTGACCAAGGTTGGGATACGTGTATGAACGGCTTCAAATTGAAAGCTTCGTCCATTCGTTGAGTTTAACTCCTTTAGATACGACGATTAATGAGGATTTCCCGGAGTCGGTACGGCTGGCTCATTCTCCCCTCCCATACGGCGGCGCGATGTCTCCATTTTGCCAACAGCAGGGATATGCTCCGACACCTTCGCAAGACCGAACACCGGCATATTGCCGTATACGCACTCATACTCGTCACCTCGGATCTTATATGTTTCGTGATAGATTCCGACGGTTCCATTCGTTCCGACCTTGCGGTTGAAATTTCGCCATGCGGTAAGATGCTGCCCTCCGCGGGCATACGTCTCCAGCTGCTCATACGAATCCCAATATTGGAGCAGATGAACACTGCGCCAGCCCAGCATGAACTCCGTCCCACGAAAGCCGAGCTTGCGATTAGTGTAAAGTTCCCGCAGCATGGGTCCCATGGCCATAAACACCGGCAGCCATTTGTGTACGGCCCAGAGCCGATTGACGCGCATGCCAATTAGAAATACGACGAAATCGCCCTCCATTCGAGCTGTGTATCTTCCCGGTATTACTTTCGCCATTGAGATTCATCTCCCTCGACTATTCATTAATGACTTAGGTTATTCCTTCTCACAGTAAGGTGAAAGCTCGGGCAGCTCCAACACCTCTGACAATACTGCAGCCATCCCGAGGCCAATAAAGCTAGAAGCCTGAAAGCTGGGCTGGGGAATCTGAGCTTCCTCGAATTTTTCCTTTACCACTTGATGAATATGGGCAAAGCCTTCCTTAACCTTTTGACGAATGATCGGCTCAGCCGTCGTAAACGCCTGCATCGACAGAAACGTCTCGTCTCGGTGTGTTTCCATTAGGTCATAGAACGCTGCGCCCATCTGATCCATCAGTTGCTCCGCCGGAGCCTCGACTTTCCTAAAAATGCCTGCTATACGTTGGACAGACTGCTCCAGCACTGCGATAAAAAGATCTTCCTTCGTTTTGAAAAAATGAAACACATACGGCTGCGTAATCCCCACTGCTTGAGCGATATGTGCGGTCGTCGTCTTGTAGTATCCCTGCTTGGCGAAGACGGTTACGGCTGCTTCGACAATTTGCTGTTTGCGGTCTTCTTTGGCCACTTCTCGATGCCCTCCATATTTATTTATTAATTAATAAATACAAAATTTATCGCATGCTGTCAACATATTTTTCCAATAAAGATCACTATAAAAATCAAAAGACCGCTCTATCGCAGAACGGTCAGGGATACAGCTTAGTGTATCATATTTTTTAATTTATGGACTTCGTCTTCCGACAGTCCGGAAATCTCCGCTGTGTCAGAAACAGATGTGCCTCGCTTCAAAAGCTTCACCGCGATTTCACGCCGAGCTTCTTCGTTCTGGCTCAAAAATTCAAGCGTGTCCATCGCCTTTTGCAATGCTGGCTCGTTCATCGCAATAACCTCCCACAATTCTGCAAAAGCCCAGTGTGACCGTTTTATCGATGAATGGATTCAGAATCTGAACGTCGGTAATCGGGGATTAAACACGAAATCCACCTTCGGATCAAGTCTATCCATCATACCATCAACTCCATTTCCCCTTACTACATATTATACCATGACTGTCTGCGTTCAGACATATACACCGACAAGATCGAAAAAAGCATAGAGCTACGATCATTTAACAGCACCACTCTAGTTAGTAACTGATTTGTAACTGGCTTAACATACTATAAGAAAAATAACAATAAGGAGGCTGATATATTCTTTCTTTTGAAAGCGCAAACATTTTGTGATGTCAAGATGATAAATATGACTTTGAGAGGTGTGGGTAAAATGAAATTAAAAGGATTGCATTGTTTTAACATATTATTAGTGTTTGCATTAGCTTTCATGTTATTTGGAGGAAGCTTGATACTCCCTACCCCGTCCGTTCATGCCGCCGCGCCAACGCTCATTTCTACGGCTTCTTCTCCTTTTCCATGGACACGAGTTGAATTGTGGGGCGATACCAACTCCAGTATGATTAACGGCCAAGAAAATATGATTAAGTTTAGTTTACCGACCAACACCAAAGTGCAATCGTGGTTTCCTTCCGACATCTTTATTAAAGACGGCTCCAGCAACAGCTCTAACGATTACAATTTTGGAGATTATGGCCATTTGAAGAGCAACCGCTTTTTTGTACTTGGTTACGGTCCGAAGTGGGATACGGGAACTAAACAGGTGCCTGTCCTGCTCGTACATGGAGCAGCCGACGATATGAACCGCGCATGGGCGCATCCTTATGAAGCGCAAACTCCATCTAGCATAAGTAAACCTGGTTTAATGCAATACTTATCCGATCGCGGATACAAAGTTTTCGCCATTTCTTTCCCCCATACGCAAGGCAACAACCTCATTCAAGCTGAATTGATCGCAGGCGCGATCGATGTTATCAAATCCCGCACTGGAGCGTCACAAGTGGATGTCGTGGCACACAGCAAAGGAAATATGTCCACAATGGCATACCTGAGCTCCCTGAAAGACGATTGGTCAGATACGACTTGGATGACCGGATACCGCAGCGATGTAAGAAAATACATATCTGTTGCAGCACCTTACAAAGGTTTGGACACGATGTTCAGATATTATATGGCCAATTTAAGCGTAATCGATAAAAATACAAACGGACCGGTTGCTTTCAATAACGCTTATGTGTACTACTCTTATCGCAACTACAATCGATGGGATATGTCAAATAAAATCGGCAACAACTATTTCGAAGGACAAACGCAATTGTTGTGGAACTGGGTCAACGATCCGTCAACGCCGATCGGATTTAATTCGGACAGCTATACGGCCGGCGACTATAACGACACGATGTACAAATTATACAATGGCGGCAGCAGTTTGTATGTTACTTCCGAAGGCATTAACAACGTCATTGCTAACGTTAACGGCGCAAGAGGCACAAGCAACTTTGTAAGCAAATTAATCAACAAAGGAATTGCTCCTGACGTAAATATCTATAATTTATACGGTACTAATCAGGCAATGACTTATGTCTATGGTTGGTGGCCTGTAGGCGAATATGCGGACAGCAGTGACGGATTGCTCTTTGTGAAGAGCGCAACATACACAGCGGGAGCTACGAAAAGAGGCGCTCAACTTGCAGCACAAACAGGCATGAATTTAAACCACCTGGATATTGCGCGTGAAACTTCGGCGTTAAGCTGGATTGAACAAAAATTGGCTCAATGATTGATGACCTGCAAATTTAGATTTTGCAGACCTGTGATATAATCGCAGGTCTGCAGATATACTAATGAAGCAAATTCTATCAAACTTGCGAATGATCAGTTACGCTCATATTTTGTTCCACTATTGCAGATCTACGACGCATTGATAAAGAATAAATAGCCGGGATGAGTCCAATTGCCACGCCAACTCCACCAATCCAACCGACTGCTGTTAGAGAGATGTTTTCGACAATAACGCCCCCGATTACAGCCCCTACGGCCATACCCAACTGCACGATAGAACTGTTCAAACTAAGGATGATCCCCGAAGCCTGAGGAGCCAAACCGATTAAATAAACTTGTTGAACCGGTCCCGTCGACCAAGCGAAAAAGGACCATAACATAAGCAAAGGCAACACCACCATGGACGAATGGGAGAACGCTGCCAGTAAAAATAAGATGCCAGAGTGAAAGATCAAGCTTCCGATCATCGAACGCGGGATCCCCCATTTATCAACACCGAATCCGCCAGCTTGGGAGCCAAGAAGACTAGCAAGTCCAAATGCAAACAACCCAATGCTTACCATCCGTTCGCTCATGCCCGTAATAGTCAGAAGAAACGGCGTTATATAGGTGTAAAGAATCATATATCCCAAAATCCAGAAAAAACCGATGGAAAGCGCGACAGAAATGCGGGGATTTTTTAACAAGGCGAGCTGTTCACGAATAGGAACGGGAGCCTCCCCTTCCGATTTCGGAATCGTCAGCATAAGGACTAGCATTGCAATCAAACTTAGTATTCCAATCCCCGTGAAGATGATTCTCCAATCAAACGATCCTGCAATGATCCTCCCAAGCGGGACGCCGAGAATAAGTGCGAGGTTAAAGCCCAATAAAACCTTAGCGATAGCGCTGCCTTGTTTTCCAGGTTGAGATATCTTGGCCGCAACGGTCAGGGCGACGACCATAAATACTCCCGTGCTTATTGCCATAATAATTCTTGCTCCGAGCAGCATGCCGTAACCTGTGGTTGTGACAGTAATCAAGTTTCCTATGAAAAATAATCCCAAAGCCGTCAGCATAAGCTTTCTTCGATCCATTTTTGCTGTAAGTGCAATAAGAATCGGGGTACCAATGGCATAAGCAAGCGAATAGACCGTAATCAGTTGTCCTGCCCCTGCTAACGACACACCAACATCCCTTGCAACCATATCCAAAATACCGGCAATTACGAATTCTGAAGTACCGACTAAAAAGCTGATAATAGCGAGGATATAAATTTTCATTGAGTCTCTCATATGTTTTTCTCTCCCTTTGTTCCATAGTTCTAAATATATAGAAATGATGATTAAAAAAATAAGGTTCTCGGTTTACTTTTGACGAGCAAGCTCCTTACGCACAATCGGTGCTACTTTGGTACCGAGAAGCTCAATCGTCCGCAGCAAGTCGCGATGCGGCAGCGAACTGAAATCGATATACATCATAAATCGAGTTAAGCCTAAGTTCTTGTGCAGCAGTACGATCTTCTCTGCGACATATTCGGAGTCTCCGACATAAAGTGCACCGTGAAGGCTTCGGGCTGCATTGTACGTGTCGCGTGTATAAGGAGACCAGCCTCGTTCCCGTCCAATCTGGTTCATTTGGGAGGCCATGACCGGGTAATACCTTTCTGCTGCATCTTGTGCCGTATCTGAAATAAACCCATGCGAGTGCGAAGCAATTTGCAACTTATTCGGATCGTGACCTGCTTTCACCGCGGCTTGCTTATATAACTCCACCAAGGGTGCGAATCTCTCCGGCGGCCCTCCCAGTATTGAGAATACGATTGGAAGTCCCAGCAAGCCGGCACGAATAGCCGATTCCGGGTTTCCACCCGTGCCGATCCAGACAGGCAAAGGCTCCTGCTGCGCACGAGGATAGATGCCCATGTTGTCAATCGCCGGACGATGGCCGCCGCGCCAGGTAACCTTCTCGAAATCGCGAATCTTCAACAGCAGTTCTAGCTTCTCTTCGAACAATTCCTCGTAATCTTTGAGGTCATTGCCGAATAGCGGAAACGATTCGATAAACGAACCCCGTCCGGCCATGATCTCCGCCCGCCCATTCGATAAACCGTCTAGCGTGGCGAAATCCTGGTATACCCGCACCGGATCATCCGAAGATAACACCGTTACAGCGCTCGAGAGGCGGATTCTCTTCGTTGCAGCGGCAGCGGTGGCCAGAATAACAGCTGGTGACGAGCTTGTGTAATCCATTCGATGATGCTCTCCGATGGCATAGACGTCAAGGCCGACTTGATCTGCCAATTGAATCTCTTCTATCGCTTGGCGCAACCGCTGGGCGTGCGTTACACCATCATTTCCGGGATTAGCATGGAGAAATGTGCTCATGCCAATTTCCATTGTCTTAACTTGATCGCTCATCGTTATTCTCTCCTTTTTATGTTTGTAAAAATACTTGCTAAAAGTCATTTCATGCGAGCATGTCCCTAATTAATTCTACAGTTCTAAATATATAGAAATGAATTTCAAAAAAAATTACGTAAGCAGATAGGGCGCATATTTTTCCGCTATTTCTCGATTGACGTTATAGTGAATGAACGATCCATTTTTGCGAAAATCAATCAAACCAGAGTCCGTCAATTGCTTCAGATGATGCGATAGAGTCGATCCTGCAACCGATTCAAGCTTTTCACCAATGGCGGTGAAACATAAATTACTCTCTTTCACAAGCAACTTAGCGATTTTCAGTCGAGTAGGTTCCCCCAAAGCTTTATACAATTTAACCGCTTGCCTCATATCTTCTTGATTTTCTCCCATTCTTATCACCTCCCTGAATCTCTTCAGCAATTCTATAACTGTCGAAATCAATATTAGCACCTCACCGAATAAAAGTAAAGGGGGATTTCGGGCTCCATCGTAACGACGAATCGCTCATCCAATCCCTAATATCCCCCATTATGTCTCTACACTTTTCGGCGGATAAATGTTTACGATCATGTACATATTAAACGGCAGCAGCGGCTAATCCACAGACTAACGTTAGTGTGACAACGTTTCAATCAAAATTTGCTCCGCTCCATTGCCAATCAGCAATTTTGCTACTTTTTCACCCACCTGAACAGGGGATTCGCCAGTATGGGTTTCTCTAAGAATAATTGAACCGTCTGGTTTTCCTACCATTCCCGTTAAGGATATCTCCTGTAGAGGGTGTCCCATCGTTTCACTCAACACTGCAAATGCACCAATCGGCACGTGACATCCACCGTTCAATGCCCCGAGAAATGTTCTCTCTGCGGTTACCTCCAAAGCTGTTTGTGGATCATTATACAAGTTCAGCAGCTTCCTTAACTCCGCATCATCTTCCCGACATTCAATACCGAGAGCGCCTTGACCGACAGCAGGCAAGAAAGCTTCCGGAGATAAAATTTCTGTGATGCGATCCTCCCAGCCCATCCTTTTAAGCCCTGCGACTGCTAAGATTATCGCGTCAAACTCACCATTTTCTAACTTACGAAGACGGGAGTCAATATTCCCCCGGATCGGCTCTATGATAAGATCAGGTCGTAGTGCCGCTAACTGGCTCGATCTCCGCAGACTGCTCGTACCTACACGCGCACCGTACTTTAAATCTTTAAGTCCGGCGCCGCTTTTAGAGATCAGACAATCACGAGGGTCCTCACGTTTTGGAACAGCACCATTAATAAGGCCTCCAGGAAGCTCGAAAGGCATGTCCTTTAGACAGTGAACCGCCATGTCGATTTCCTTGTCAAGCATAGCCTGTTCAATCTCTTTTACAAAAAGACCCTTACCCCCAACTTTAGACAAGGTTACATCCAAAATCAGGTCGCCCTTCGTAACTATATTTTTTATCTCGAACGTAAAATCCATTCCATGCTCTTGGCTAAGCAGCGTCAAATCGGAAATTACTTGTTCCGTTTGTGTCACAGCAAGTGCACTTTTTCTGCATCCAACCACAATTTTCCTCATTCGTATACTCCCAATCATTTTTTGAGTCACATTCCATCATCCAAGAGGAAGTTCTACAATGAAGTTTAAATGACAAGATAAGCAAAATCAAATTTTAGAGAACTCTCTTGGACATAGGATGATCATCACTTAACTCTAACAAATCCCATAGGTTTCCATATAAATCTTTAAATACGGCGACAATTCCATACGATTGTTCTTTGGGCTCCCTAACGAACTCAATTCCCTTTGACACCATGTCATGATAATCTCTCCAGAAGTCATCGGTGCTTAAAAATAGAAAAACTCTTCCACCCGTCTGGTTTCCAATAAACATCTCTTGTTCCTCTTTTGATGCTTTTGCAAGCAATATTGTGGTACCAACAGAACCAGGTGGAGAAACGACTACCCATCGTTTATCTTGTTCCGGTTGATAAGTATCCTCAACTAAAGTGAAGTTCAGCTTCTTCGTATAGAAATCTATTGCTTCATCATATTCTTTTACCACCAGAGCGATATGAACAATTGATTGAATCATTTCCTTACTCCTCCTGATAGAGTGAATTGTTTTCACGGATAGCTTTATCTTACCATAACTCATATGTGCCCGTATCTAACGTACTCATTGATCAACTTTCTGTAACACGCTTTTCTTCCAAGGAAAATAGCTCATAATCTTATCGTATTCCAAAAAAGTATGAAAGGATTCAAAAAATTGCTAAAGTTGGTTGAAACTTAAATTTTCCATCTTATACCTTGCTTCTTCATTGTTACATCTAGAAGCCCTCAAAATATAAAACATTTCATATGGGGCTAAACTTTTCTTTAATAGCACACTTAACACTTCTAATGTTTTATTATTAGGCCAAATGACTAGTCTAGAAAATTTCTCATAATCTTGTTGGATATATACATACCTTTCACAG
>NZ_JBYTBS010000031.1:0-80738 GCF_058789495.1 Paenibacillus sp. FW126-R14
ATCCGCTCGACTTGCATGTATTAGGCACGCCGCCAGCGTTCGTCCTGAGCCAGGATCAAACTCTCCATAAAAGAAAAGCTGACTTGCTCATTTGACTTGCTAGCGAGATTATTCAATCTCTTTTAAAGTCGATTGCTCGACTGTGCTTACTCACTCGTTGTTCAGTTTTCAAAGATCAATTTCTTTCGCTCACTGCCGTGTTACCGGAGCAGCGAAATGTAATATACCATACTACGATTCATTGTGCAACTCTTTTTTTAAATTATTTTTTCGAGCTGCTTTTCACCGTTCGCCGGCTTGTCCTGCGACTGTCTTGCGGCCGGAATGACAATATAACATGTCCCGCAAACAGAATGCAACTGTTTTTTTTCATACACAACAGAAAAAAACACCTGCCGCTTGAGGCAAGTGTTAAGTCATGTTTTATCCATCCTGCACCGTATAGCTGTTGACGATCGCCGCCGCGAACGCAACGCGGTTATTTCGAAAAAAGTGAAATAAAATGCGAGCCTCCGGAGATTCATCATCATACTTAGGAAAGTTAAAGAAATCGTCGTCTGCCCACCCTTCACGTCGCAAGCTTTCAATGGATTCGGCAATAATGCCTGGTATCGCGGGTTTCATGATCGTTGACATGATCTCACTCCTCATCGTTACTAGTACTCCATCGTGATAATCGGTGTGCCTGCTGTCAGCCGCCATTTCCCTGTGGTTGACTCCTGATGCAGAGCAAGTTGGAGATTCACGGTTTGGCTCCCGCTCTTGACGGATGTTTGAAACTCCTCAGATGCCAGAGACAAGCTAATCGTCTTTGGATCGCTGTAGCTTTCTACGGTTTTGCCTTTAAAAGCTTGAGCTATCGCATGTATCAGCTCATCGGCACTATTTTGCCGGGACTGCCCCTGCTCGTTTACATATCCTTGCACCATCACATTCCATTGCCCTTGGATGCCTAGTTTCGTTAGTTGGTTGCCCGCCTGCTCCTGCCAGTTCATCAAATCGGATTGCGCAGCTTGCTCAGAAGCATCCAGTCGCAGAACAACGTAGCATCCGTTTGAGCCTTCTGGACTTGCTACGGCTAAAGTGACAATCGCACCGGGAGCTGCCTCCGTCTTCGCGGTATACACCGAATGAGAATTGGACTCGTTCAATTTATCCTCTTGCGGGATTTCGAAGGCTTGGGAAAGTTTCTTTCCGGCCTCCAATATATGTTGATCGCTGCCAGCGCAGGTTCCGTAGTAGCCCGTATATTTGAAGGTAATTTGCTGCTGACTCAGCATGTACGGTTTAACCGTGTTTAAAAGTTGAAGCGCTTCTTGCCCGTTGCGGGCATCGACATGACGAACCCAACCAAAAATAAGACCGATAAGGGAGAATAACATAATGGCTCGAACCCAATTTTTCTGCATATAAAAAGGCACCTCTTCACTAGAATCTTCAACTCTAGTAAAAAGGATGCCCAAATCTAGCAAATGCTAAACGCTCCAACGACTAAGCTATTCCAACTCTTTTTCCCGGCGCAAAATTTCCTCCATAGACTTATTAAGCGCGGCCTGCGGGCCTGGGAAGTGCTTTTTATAATAGGCCAAATCCATGATGACCAGGAGGATGAGCATCCCCGCTACGGCGTAACCGGCCATTTGGTTCGGAGGAATGACCATGATGATGCAAATGAAGATGATCCAGAGCAGCGCAACAACGGAGATCAGCGTGCTGTACGTTCCGAGATTCCAAGGCCCGAGATGCTTAGTTTGAAATCTTCCCTCGGCTTTTGCCCTTAGCTTCAAGTAAATCGGAATGCCATAAGCGACATATAGGCCAACAACACTGACCGCCGTCAAGAACGCAATGGTCGTATACGCCGCATCCGGGTTCACCATTTTGATGAGATAGTCGATGAAAGCGAGCAGGAAGGACAGGATGATAGCCAGCCAAATAGCTTTGGCCGGGGTGCGGTATTTCTTAGAGATTTGCGCCCATTGCGAGCTGAGCGGCATCCCTTGATCCCTGGAGAAAGCGTACATCATGCGGGAAAAAGAGGTAATGGACGCAAGTCCGCAGAACCACATCGCCGCCGTGACAAGCCACAAAATGACGGAGCCGAACGTGCCGCCCAGCGCCTCACTGATGACATAGATGAACGCATTGCTGGAACCGGCAGCAGCGCCGGCATCTTTGATAGACAAGGTAACAAAGGCAAGCATAATGAAGCCGATGACAAACGAATAAGCGACGGATGTGAAAATCCCCCACGGCGCGCGCACGCGCGGGTTGATCGTTTCCTCAATGGTATGCGCTGAAGCGTCATAGCCTGTAAAGGTCCACTGTGCCTGCAAAAGCCCGATCAGAAAGGCAAACATATAAGGTTTATCGGAAAAGGTTTCGCCTACTTTGAATAAATACGTGACCGGGTTGAGGCTGCCTTTGGTGAAAAAGGCCAGGGACAAGACCAACACCGCCACCACGGCAATGTGGTACCAGGCGGAGAAATCGTTAAGTTTCGAAACGATCCGAATGCCAATGTGATTCAAGATACCGTGTGAAAGCAAAATGACAGTGAAGCAAATCAATACGGTGGTATTGTTGGATTCATAACCGAAGACGCTGGCAATCAGGGGATCGGCGAACAGCGCGACGGAATAATCGATGCCGGCCACAATGCCGATTTGCCCGATAAGATTGATCCAGGCGGTATACCAGCCCCAGCGTTTGTTTTTCAGAATAGCAGCCCAATGGTACAAGGCGCCGGCCGTCGGGATAGCCGAGGCCAGTTCTGCCATGACAGCCGCTACGCACATGACAAAAAACGCAACGATCGGCCACCCGAAGCCCATCATCCCCGATCCGCCATAGGTCAATCCATGGCCGTACAAAGATACGGCGCCAGTCAGAATAGAAATGATGGAGAATGAGATCGCAAAGTTGGAAAACCCGCCCATACTGCGCAGCAGCTCTTGGGCATAGCCGAACTTGTTCAAATCACTTTTGTCTTTGTCGTGATGATTGGAAGATACGCTCATCTTTACTCCTCCTCATCAGATCGTTACCCATGTCCCAAACCCGTCTCATTTGCCCAAGAAGCTTTCATGCTTGCTTTCATCGAATTCGCGAATGCTCCGGTTTGCGATTTTAACGATCCATCCCGCAAACAAACACGTGATCACAATGATTACGATGCCAATCGCCAGCGCCATTCCGTCCCCACCTCCTTCGCCGAATGACTTGCTATTCAGATCTCCAGGTTGACGCCGCTCGTCTTTTGTTCGAGCATTTTGTTCACGATAGTGCCGATATGCGCGCCGCCCTCCAGTGGAGGGGTACCCCCGCGATGAATGTTGGAAATGACCGTGCGGTCGCTCTCTACCGTGCCTTTGCGCGGTTTATAGCAAATGTAGGCACTTAACGATTTGGACGAAACGAGCCCAGGCCGTTCGCCGATCAACAGCACAAGCACCTCGGGCTGCACGATATCGCCGATATGATCCATCACGGCAACCCGGCCGCCACGCACGAAAAACGGAGTACCTGTGGATAACTTATATGTACTTAGCGAGTCTAGAAGCGAAGGATAGACATCGCCTAAATTGGCATCTACCGCATTGGCGCTCAGCCCGTCGGATACGACAATCTGCACCTGCGGATGCATGACGCACCTTTGCTGTATGAGGGCGATTCCCTCTTCAGTGACGATCCGTCCCATGTCGGGGCGTTTTAAGTAGTTTTCCGTATTCTCATAGCGCGTTTCCACCGTAAACAAACCAAATTGGTCCAAAAGCGCTCGACTGGCTTCCCCATAAATGGAATCGACGGCTGCGGCATGATCTCGGCGAAATTTCAGCACTTCTTTAGTCAGCGCCCTGGTCCCTGTACGCCAAACGCCGATTCGCGACGGCGTGCTGGCCAGCAGCTCACTCATTCCTTCCTCCCATTTGGGATCGGGGACATGGGACTGCGGCTCCTCGTCCGCCGACACAGCGAAAGACGGCGGAGGCGGGGATTCCTCCTCTTTTGACACAGAAACGGACAGCTTCTTCTCCAGCTCTGCCATTACCCTATCCACCAGAGCGTCGAGGGGGACAGCTTCGTTCATGCTTACACCTCTTTCACATAAATAGCGTCGGGTCCCCCGCCAGCGGCGTAAGTCGGCCGTTTTCCATGATGCCCATCCTCACCAGCCACTGTTCGAAGGCCGGAGCCGGCCGCAGCCTCATCAGCTCACGCAGGGTCGCGATATCGTGAAAGCTGGTCGACTGGTAATTGAGCATGCAATCATCGGCCATAGCCACACCGATCAAATAATTGACGCCGGCAGCGGAGAGCAGCACCGCCAAATTGTCCATATCGTTCTGATCCGCCTTCATATGGTTGGTATAGCAAACATCCACGCCCATCGGCAGCCCCTGCAGCTTGCCCATGAAATGGTCTTCCAGCCCTGCGCGAATAACCTGCTTGCTGTCATAGAGATACTCGGGCCCGATGAAACCAACCACCGTATTGACGATAAACGGTTTATATTTTCGGGCAAGCCCGTAACAGCGCGACTCCAGCGTGACCTGATCGATGCCGTGATGCGCTTCGGCGGACAGCTCCGAGCCTTGACCCGTTTCAAAATACCACAAATTCGGCCCTGTTCCAGTGCCTTCCCGAGCGATAAGCTCGTCAGCTTCGTTCAGCAGAGCGACATCGATGCCAAAAGCTTTATTGCCGTCCTCCGTTCCGGCCAAGCTCTGGAACACCATATCGGCAGGAGCGCCTTGGCGGATCGCCCGCATCTGGGTTTTGATATGCGCCAAAACGCAATTCTGGGTCGGGATCTGCCATTTGTCCATGACCTCTTTGGTCATCTGCAAAATGTGCTTCACGCTGTCCGCCGAGTCGATCACCGGATTGATGCCGATCACCGCATCGCCGATGCCGTAGCTTAAAGCTTCATAGAGGGCAGCTTTAATGCCCTGTATGTTGTCTGTCGGATGATTGGGCTGAGCCCTGCCGGCAAGCACGCCCCTTTGGCCAATCGTGATGTTGCAATGGGACGTGACTTCCATCTTGGAGGCGGCCTGCACCAAATCGAGATTGCTCATTAATTTGGCGGCGGCAGCAACCATCTCGCTCGTTAGCCCGCGGGAAAGCCGGCGGATTTCCCCATTCCCCGTTTCTTGCCTCAGCAAATACTCTCGCAGCTCAGCCACCGTCCAATTGCTCACTTCGGCGTAGATCTTCTCGTTCACAGCTTCCTCGATGACTCGCGACACCTCATCGGTTTCCGGCGGCAGCAGGGGATTGTTCCGAATATCCGCCAGCGTCAAGTCGGCAAGCACCTCCTTGGCGGCGATCCTTTCTTTCGCATCCCGTGCGGCAATGCCGGCGAGCTGATCGCCTGACTTCTCTTCGTTCGCTTTCGCCATCACTTCCTTCAAATCTTTGAATTGAAAGGTCGTGCCAAGCAGCGTCGTTTTCAAATTCACGGGCGGCTCCCCTCCCCTCTGCTCCTGCCTTGGAAGGCCAACGTTTTGACAACCACTGGAATCATGATGCCGGATATCGGCTCTCCCAGATCGATATAATCTCCGTGCTCGACACGGATCTGATCGATGCAAACGATCTTCGGACGCTGTCCGCAGCGTCTCGAAAGAGATTGGCCGAGCGCCTTGGCGATATCCGTTTCACAGATGACCACCATAGCTTCGCTATGAGGAAAATGATCGCTGAAGCTCGCATACAGCCGGTCGGCGATATACTGAAGCGATGAATAGGTCAGGAGATGCGTCCCTGACAAAGCGAGTCCGAACGGAGTCGCATCATGATCTTGAGCGAACAGGCTTGCGCCGCTTCGCATGAGGGCGTCAAGCTGATCGGCAAGCCCTCCGTTCGGGGCGATCAGCTGAGGCGATAACTCAAGCTTGAGGACAGGCAGATTGCGGATCGGCAGCAGTGTCGCATCCAGATGCACCGTAGCGCCGCTGATCTCCGTGCTCTGCATCCCCGCGCCGATGACGGTCGCTCGGACGGTCTGATCGGCAAGAGTAAGGCGAACGGGATACCCGGCGGCCAGCTCTTGCCAAGCATAAGCGAGTAGCGGCCCGATATCTTGGTGTGCGGCTGCGTCCGCCAAGCTTTGGGGCGGCTTCGCTTCCGCCATGAGCAAACCGATGCCGCCGGATACCATCCATTCTTCTATAGAAGGAATGGATGCTAATGGCGCGCCGAGCATTAAAGCCCGAAGCCCCGCTCCTGCTTCGCGCCCGGTTAAATAGTCCATCATGCAGCGGCACATGGCTGTGCAAATCTCATTCAACTGCAGGAGGCTGACTCTATCACCGGGATTAACGTTATATTCGCTAGTCATCAGCCAGGGACGTATGGACGGCGACACTTCAAGCACCACGCCGGTGGAATCGATCCGAATGAGCCTGCCGCCGACGTGAAAGGTCACCGTGCCAAGCAGCTTGCCCCTAAGGAAAATCGCTGCATTCGCCGTCCCGCCGCCGATGTCGATATTGGCCACCGCGCCTCGCAGCTGCAGAGAGCGCCGCTCTGCGCCGGCTCCTTTGCCGGCGAGCAGCCCTTCAAGGTCGGCGCCGGCTGTCGCGACGACGAAATCCCCTGCGCGTTCGGCGAGCAGATGCAGGATGTGTTTCGCGTTCGTTTTCGTCGCCGTTTCGCCGGTAATGATCACGGCGCCGGATTTGACATCGGCCGGCCCGATGCCGGCCTGTTCGTACTCGCGAGCGACGATGTCCCAAATGCGCTCCGCATGGATCTCGTCGCCGCTGAGGAGCGGAGTGCCGTAAATCGGGCTCGCGTACAGCAGCTCCCGCTCCGTAATCTCAAAACGGGGCAGGCTTAGCGCCCCCGAGGCGCGCACGATTTTCAGCCGGGAAATGACCATCTTCGTCGTGCTTGTGCCGATATCGAGCCCGGCGCTCGTGATCCACTGGTCAGCCATGTATCGCTCACCCGCCTACGGACAACGTCTGGACGCCATCCCGGAGAATGCCCGCTGCCAGCTTGGAGAGCGGGATGCGGGCCGACATGCTCGCATCCCGCATTTTGGCGTAAGCCTCTTCCTCATTCAATGCGTGCGTCTGCATAACGAGGCCTTTCGCTTTTTCGATGAGCTTGCGCTCCTCGATGGATTGCTTCAAGAGCTTAATATCCTGTTTCAGCGAGTCCATCTTCTCCTTCTGACTGAGCGCAATCTCGACCGCCGGCAGCAAATCCTCCTCCGACACCGGCTTGACGAGGAATGCGGCCACTCCCGCCTCGCGCGCCTCCTTCACCAGCTCCTTCTGGCTGTAGGCCGTCAGGAGCAGTACGGAGGTATCCTGCTGTAACTTACGGATTATATGGGAGGCTTTGATGCCGTTCATGACAGGCATTTTGATATCCATAATCGCCAGAGCAGGTTTGACCCGGGCGATAAGTTCCACCGCTTCCTCGCCATTTTTGGCTTCGCCTGCGACGAGGTACCCGCCCTCTTCCAGCATTTCGCGAATATCCATGCGGATGATCGGATCGTCATCTACGACGACGATGGCATTTTTCATGAGGATTCGTCCTCCTTGGGCCGTATTTTGGATATCGGAAAAGTTAACTGAACGAAAGTTCCCCGCTCATCCGTCATGATGTCGAGCACGCCGCCGAGATTTTCTTCAACCAGTGTCTCCGTAATTTTCAAGCCGAGATGGCCTTTCCTGTCGGAATGGTTCGCCGCTTTAAAGCCGATGCCGTTGTCGGATACGCAGACCCGGATGAAGGTGTCATGCTGCTGCAGCGAAACCTCGATATGCCCGGCACGCCTTTCCCCGAAAGCATGCAGCACACTGTTCTGCACAAGCTCATTGACCACAAGCGCAAGCGTCGTGGCAACATCGGATTGCAAAATAAGCTCATCCCCCGAAATGAGCGGGACGATCGTCTGATCCGGTTTGGCCGAAGAGGACACGATGTTTTTGATGATACGGTCTACGACCTCGTTAAAATGGATTGTTTCCAATCCTTCATAAGCAAGCATTTCATGAATGACGGCGATCGAATTGATGCGGTTGATGCTGTCGCGATATACGCGCTCCACTTCTTCGAGCTTCGTTCTTCGCATCTGCAGGCGGAGCAGGCTGGATACGGTTTGCAAATTATTTTTCACGCGATGATGAATTTCTTTGATGACGGCGGATTTAATCACGAGCTGTTTTTCCTTCTCTTTCATATCCGATATGTCACGCAGCAAAATAATACCGCCGACTTCCCGCTGCTCCCGGCAAATGGACATAGCTTTCAGCTCAAAGGTCACATGCCCGATTTGCAGCTCCTGATGGATGAGCCCTGAACGGCCTAGAACGGCCAATTTCCCATATAACAGCTGGTTTATCGATATGCCGTTAGCGGTATCCGTCGAATGGCCGATTTCCTTCAGCATGTCGAGCGCACGCGGATTGGTATAGGTGACCCGCTCCTTGTCGTCAAAAACAATGATGCCTTCGTGCATCAGCGACTGCATACTGCCCTGCGACATCGCTACGGCCAGCAATGTTTCGCTCAGCTGTTCCGTTGTCTCCATCAATCGGGACACATTCTTCTCCTGCTCGAGCTTCTCCGAAATGTCCTTCTCCATGATCAATGCGCCAATGACTTGGCCGCTTCGGGACCGGATCGGAACGACATTCTGCTGGATCGCAATCTGCTCCTGAGAGATGCCCCGCGAGCCGATCACGGATTGGCCGGAAAGAAGGCAGAACATGACGGCAGGCTCATTTTGCGCAAAAGCATACTGCCCAACGACCGATGACTTGTACAAAGAGGAGCCTCCGGCTGGATGAGCCTCAGCAACTACGAGCGCCGATCCTTGATCCGGGAGCGGACAGTCTATGAAGACATCCGATTCTGAAACTTCTGCAATGAGCGGAAGGTGAACCGCCATCTCTTGAATCGTTCGAGCGTCCTCTTCGCTCAAACACGTATACATTTTGCACAATTCCATAATGGATGCCATGGGAAATCCCTCTTCATTTTTTAAGATCAGGATCGTACGATTTGCATAAGCGCTTCTTTCAGCTTCTCCATACCTTCTTTGGACACTGCGGACGTTAAAAAAATACCGCCTTCCGGCAGCGACTGCCTCAGTAGATCGATGGCCCGGTCTATATCTGCCTGGGGGTGATCGATTTTGGTCACCGCCCCTAATGCCGGGATTGCAAAGCCTTGTTCGAACCCGGGAGGAAAATAGCTCCGCTCCCGTGTAGCGTCCTGCACCAGCAGGACGGCTGCGGCCTCGTGCGAGGTCGCCATTAAAGTGCGGTAATACAGCGGATTCTCGCTGTACTCGCCAGGGGTATCGATCACCCAGTCCCGATAGGCGAGACTTTGCGTTTTGGAGGCGGGCTGGGACTCCCCGAATAATGCTTTGATTAACGTTGATTTGCCTGCGCCGACGGCACCGATGATCATCACTTTTTTCATACCGTTACGACCTCGTGATCGGCGCTGTCGAAAATTTCAGCTTTTCCAGTAAAAAAGCGTTCACGGCGGCAATCGCCATCTCCACGGCAGCCACCTCCCCTGTGAGCACAAGCGATCCGGTGAACCGGTCCAAATAGCCGATGCTCACACCCGCCGCTTTGGTCGCCACGTCGGCGGCTATGATCGCCGTTTCGGTCGGCGTCAGCGTGAGAATGCCAATGGCATTACGTTCCTCAAGGCCGAGCTTCGTATACAAAACCGGATCGGGATTGGCAATCACGTGAGCCAGTGTCAGCTGCTTGCCGGGGACATATTCCTGAATCACTCTCTGTTTCTGCTCGTCCATGCTTCCTCCTCGGCTTCCTTCGCGACCTCGAAGCTGTCGACAATGCCGACGATCATCGCGTCGATGGGCACCATTTTATCCGTGAACAATGTTCGGGCCGGACTACCCCTGGATACGATCACACGTTCGCCGACTCCCGCTCCGATGCGGTCTGCGGCAATGACGGGCGTGCCGGCTTCGCTCTCTTTGAAATCCATGGGCTGGATCACGAGCAGCTTCAGATTATCCATGCCCGCTTCTTTTTGCGTCGCCCATACGCTGCCGATGACTTTACCGTAAAACATAGGACCTCACCCTTCGGCCATGTATTCGATCGTGATGCCTCTATCTTTCAGCATGTCTTGCGCCAGCGCGGAAATCATCGTTTTCTTGCCAATCCGCAGCGCGCTGAACGACGGATCGCGTAGCTCCCGTGCGATCCATTCCGCAGAGACCAGTTTTCCCTCGTAGACGCAGACAGAGGATTCAGGAGGCGTTGGCGATGCAGATGCGGTGGCCTCAGTTTTGGAAGCTTCTTTAGTTTCCGCGCGGATTTTGCTGACGGCCTTATCGGCAAGCTGCTTAACGGGAGCGAAGTCGACGCCGTACATCTGAAGCTCCATTTTGTAATAATCCAAAAGATTGCGGTACGGGGCGGGCATCTCCAGCGTTTGCAGCGTCCGGCGATCCGCCCGTTTCAACCCGGAGATGTCCTCGCCTATGAGCACGAATTTATGTTGAACCAAGGCGGAAAAAATGATTTCCGAAACGATCGTCCCTTTCATGCCAAGGGCTGCTCTCGCCGCATTATCGAGATCGATCTCCGGGATCACGATGCCTTCGTACGCAAGCGGTACCTCTATAGGGGCCGGAGCGAACTCGTCAGTGGCAATCGTTTTGCCTCGGCCGCCGCATTCAATTTTGTGCTTCCCCAGCCAGCAGGAGGCTTCGCCGTCCAGGAACATAAGATCATGATCAATGCCGTTAATATTTAAGGTGATAAAATGATCTGTGAAAGCTTCATGCGACGTGCTGTCGTAAAACAAGTAGAGCAGCTTAGGCCTCGCAGCCTGCTGTCCCAAAAGCTCGCGAACGATCGCTTCGACCATTTGCTTGATCTCCACCTATAGCCGCCTCCTTTCGGCAATCGTCATCCTACTATGCTTACGGATCATTTGAACCGTGTCGCCCGTATTTAATTGGGCTGCATTCGCTTCATCCCTGTCGATATGAAAATCCAGCGAAAACTGCGGGCTCACCCTGACCATCACATCGGCAAAAATGACCGGCCGCTCTCCCAAGGCTTGCAGCATAATGCGGTCTCCGTGTTCGAGCTGCAGCTGCCGGGCTTCTTCCGGCGAGGCATGCACGTGATTTTGCGCGATGATCAGCCCTTCGGGCAAGTCGATGGTTCCTCTCGGGCCAATCAAGGTCATCCCGGAAGTGCCTGCGAGATCGCCGGAGAGACGAACCGGGGGATGAAGGCCCAGGTCGAATCCGTCTGTACGCGAGATTTCGGCTTGGGTCACTCCCCGTGCGGGGCCTAGGATACGGACATGGGCAATGCTGCCTTTCGGCCCCGTGAGCGTCACCGTTTCTTGAGCGGCAAACTGCCCCTTCTGAGACAACTCGCGTAGAGGTGTCAGCTTATAGCCGCTGCCGAACAGCGCATCGACATGACCGGGGGCAAGGTGCACATGCCGGTTGGAGACGCCAACGGGAATGTGCGTGGGGGGCTCCTTCAAAAGCGTGGGGGCGGCTAGGCTGCGCTCTATGCGCTGTAAAGGAATCCCCCGCTCCTTCAGAAAATCGGCGGCTGCCGGGGTCAGCTTATCCCCCTCCGCGACCGGAAACGGGTTCGGCAGCCTTTTGATCAGCTGCGCACGCAGTTGCGTTTCCGTAATGAGCGCCATATTTTACCCTTCAAGCTTAGGAAGAATGAACTCAATATCCGAATGCGGGCGGGGGATTACGTGTACCGACACCAGCTCTCCCACCTTCTCCGCAGCCGCAGCTCCTGCATCCGTAGCCGCTTTGACCGCGCCGACATCGCCCCTGACCATAACCGTAACGAGTCCGCCGCCAACATGTACTTTCCCGACCAACCTCACATTCGCCGCCTTCACCATCGCATCTGCCGCTTCAATCGAACCAACCAAGCCCTTCGTTTCCACTAAACCTAATGCGGCCAATTCTCCTGCCATTGCGATCTCCTCCTTGGGTTATTTCAGTTGCAGCTCGGAAAGGACATTCCTGATAATCTGCGCAACTTCCTCGCGCGTAATGCCGAGGGGATTGGTGCTGATATTGGTGCTGATATTGGTGCTGATCAAGCTGTCCGCCACTTTGCCTGCGACTCGGCCAGGATTGGAATCGGTTACAGATTCCTCTTCCCTAGGCATCTCCTTGATGCCAAAAGCAACCCGCTTCATGTTCAGCAAATGCTGAGGCCCGATGTTGTCCGATGTGATGTTATTGCCAAAGGTTCCGCAGCCGAGTGTCATGGAGGGGAATATTCCCGTCGTGGCACCGATGCCGCCGAACGTTGTTCCTGTGTTAACGACAATGCGCGATGCCGGCTTTTCCAGTCCGAACGCTTCAATGACGGTTAGATCTTCGGCATGTATGCCGAGCGTATGGCCGAGTCCCCCGAGTGTCAGCAGCTGGATGCACCTATGGCAGCCCTCCTGCCAGTCGTTCACCGTATACAGGGCAAGCACAGGGCAAAGCTTCTCCATGGAAAAAGGGTGCTCGTGCCCGACCTCCGACTCTTCGGCGATGAGTATTCGAGCCTCTTCCGGTACGTCGATGCCAGCCTTGCTTGCGATAGCCTGCGGAGAGCGGCCGACGACCTGCGGATTCATCCCTTTGCCAGCGATGAGGATGGAAGCGATCTTTTGCTTCTCTTGCCTATTTAGGAAATAGGCGCCCTGCCGTTTTAATTCTTCGATTAGGGCCGGTTTGACCGCTTGATCCACAACAAGCGCTTGCTCGGAAGCGCAGATCGTGCCGTAGTCAAATGTTTTGCTTTGCACAATGCGGCTCACCGCCCGCGGAATATCCGCACTGCGGTGGACGTACACCGGCACATTGCCGGGCCCGACGCCGTAGGCGGGTTTGCCGGAGCTGTAGGCGGCCTTCACCATCGCCGTTCCGCCCGTTGCCAAGATGAGATCCGTCCATTTGTGCCGCATCAGCTCTCCGCTCGCCTCCAAAGACGGATGCGAGAGGCAGTGAATGAGCCCGGGCGGAGCACCCGCTCCCTCTGCCGCCGCCCGCATCACAGCAGCCGACTCCTGCGAGCAGCGCAGCGCCGAAGGATGCGGGGAGATCACGATCGCGTTGCGGGCTTTCAGCGCGATCAGGCATTTGAAAAGGACGGTTGAGGTCGGGTTCGTGGAAGGAATAATCGCCGCGATGGTGCCGACGGGCTGGGCGATTTCCCATACCTGTCTGGCCTCGTCTTTACTGATGATGCCGACCGTCTGCATGTCCTTTATTGCCGTGTAGATGTCTCGTGCGACGAATAAATTTTTCGCCTTCTTGTCGGCAGCCTTCCCGAAGCCCGTCTCTTCCACGGCCATCGCGCCCAGCCGCTCCGCTTCTTGTTCTGCCGCTTGCGCCATCGCAGTGACGATCGCGTCGATTTGCGGCTGGGTCATTTTTTCCAGAAGCCGTTGTGCGGCCTTCGCTTCGTGAAGATAGTTGCGAACCTCCTGGATCGCCAATAAATCACTGTCGAGACTCATGTCGGCGGCTCTCCTCCTTTGGCAGCCAGCTCCGTGAACAGCCTGACCAATTCTGTCTTGCTGACCAACTGGATATCACGGCCGGAAAGCGGGAACTTTGGCGTGCTGTAAGCGAGCTCCCGGAGCTTGGCTACCGTCATTGTGCTCCAGTGCGCTGCCGCCGTTGCAGGAGGAGCTTTCTGTTTCGGCGCTTCCGGTGCAGAATCAGATGCTTGGGGCTGCTCCTTCTGTGCAACACCCTGCAGCATTGTATAAACCGAAGGGTCAGGACGCGGAATCACCTGTGTGCCCAGCAGCTTGCCCACCCTTGCCGCTTGCGCTGCCCCCGCATCCACCGCCGCTTTGACCGCTGCCACATCGCCCCATATATAAACCGTTACGATGCCCGCATCTGCCTTCTCGTACATCGTGACCTTCACATCCGCCGTTTTCGCTGCAGCGTCGGCGGCCGCTATCAATGCCGGCAAACCATAGGTCTCAATCATGCCTAAGGATAACTTTGGTTCCTTCATTACGGGACACCCGCCTCTTAATAGCCTATTCTCTTCGGATCTCCTGCGATGCTTCGAACGGCTTCCGCAAACGCCTCTGCCGCCGCCGTACAAGCCGATTGACTGCCTGTCAGCAATCCTCCCGCAAAATTCGTCTCCGTCGGCGGGCCGTAGAATTTGCACAGGCGCACATCGGCAGCCTTCAGTGCAGCATCCAGTCCGTAAACGGCTTCCAGCGGCGGAGCAATTACATAGGCCAGCGGCTCGCCCTCTTCGATTTCCGCTTCTTTGGAGAGATACGAGCCCGTGCGTGAAATCACATGTGCATAGTACGCATGCGTTGCCTCCGCATTAAGCGCGTAGAAGCAGGAGCCTGTCTCCATCACTTGGATGGCGGCATCCAGCCCGCTTCGCACCTCATCCGGCGAGGCGCCGCCGATGATGCCGATGAACTCGCCGGACAGCGGTCCCGACGCATGCCCCGAGCCCGCATAAAACGAGCGGGCATACACCACCTCCACCGCTGCCTTCTTCGTTGCTTCATCGATTGCCGTGTAACCTACATCGTCGATGGATGAGGTTAGGAGGCCGAGGCTGCGGATGCGGGGCTTCAACTCCAACTGCTGCGCGAGCCCGGCGTCGACGTTCGGGATTATCCGGACGGCGAGCGGGACGGCGCGTATCGGTCTTTCGTTTGGGTGCTCTATGCCCTCTAGGCTCACTAGTCTCACTCCCTTCCCCTCTTCGCCTCGCTGGAAAGCAAAAAGGTGCCCCGGCTCGTAGAACGCTCGACGTTCTTGGACCTGAGGCACCTTTGCCTGTTTTATGCTTTTGTTAATGGATATGCGGGTGATGAGACAAATATGTTAGTTCGCTGGCCAAGCTGCATTTTGAAGCAGTTTATTGATCAACAAGGCGGTTTCTCCGCGAGTTGCAGCGGCATCCTTTTCGAAAGAGAATCCGTTGCTTGCATTTAAAATGTTGCTTTTCAAAGCCAAAGCTGTCGAATCTACTGCCCATTCATCCACTGAAAGGGATAATTCGCTCATGCGCAGTAAATATCGTGCACGCTCCGACTCGTCCAACTTCGTCGACGCATTAATAAATTTCAGTGCATTACTGATCATTGTAATTGCTTCTTGATGCGTAATGCTCTGCGCCGGACGGAATGTTCCATCTTCATAACCACTGAGGAGACCAGAGCTCACTGCCGTATTTACGGTTTGACTAAACCAATCTTCCGCGTTCACATCCGAAAACCCTTTATAGGCGCCGCTAGTTGGCTTCAAGCCCAAGCCTCTGACTAATAGAGTTGCAAACTCCGCACGAGTCACACTCGCATCGGCACGGAAAGAGCCGTCCTCGAAGCCTTGAATGACGTTGCTCGCCGCTAAAGATTCAATATCCGCTTTGGCAAAATAGTCATCTTTCACATCTGCAAACTGTTTTTGCGATTTAAATACGGTATAAATGGAATTTCCTTTTCTCCACAGTGTGGCATATGCCGGTTTACCGTCTTTGTCCAATGTAAGGGTTAGCGGGACGGAAATCAGCGTTTTGGTTTTAGGATCCCATACGGCTCCGTTCAGCTTCTCGCCTGGATTTAATTTGAAATCTTTTGGCAAAAGGATCATGTGCCCTACAAATTCGGAAAATGAATCGATAGTAGCAACGGTTTTATTATTGTCCATAAGAGAGAGCTCATAGGAAAGTGCTTTTCCTACACTTGTTCCCCCGTTCGAAGCAATCGTTCTCTCCAGCTCTTGTTGGTTTGCCGTTGACAGCCCGTTAATACTGACCTTCAGACTCATCTTATCCGTTCCACCGTTTGCTTTCAGTGCCTCTTGCAGCACAGCAAAAGGAATTTTTGCCGTACCTACTGTCGTATTTACAACCAAGATTGCATCGGCCTGCTTGTCTTGCACGGCGTTAATCGAATCGGCATTGAGTTGGAAGTCGTAGCCTTCCGCATTGGTCTTTAAGTCGATCGAAATTTCACGTTTACTTGCTTTGGCTTGCTCTTCCGCCAGCTTCTTCATTTGATCCGGTTCGATGCTGGATATAATGCGGATGGTGCCGTTTTGATTGACGATGTCCCATTTGAATGACGCAGCAGGCCCCATTGGGCCACCTCCGCCTCCGCCTCCGCCTCCTCCGGCAGCAGGCTCTTTGTCGTAGGCTTTCTGTACTTTAAGGCTTGGGATTCCGCCGTTGCGTTGAAGAGCAAAATACAAGCTCCCCGCTTCTGTTCCTAGTTGAGGCACACTGAAGGTAATCGAAGTCGCATTGCTTCCCACTGAACCAACTAAGAAGGCATTCAGCGTATCAGCATCACGGTATACACTTACCGTATCATTGGCCTGGAGTCCCGTAATGGTGATGGTATCTGCCGTATCGGATTTATTGTTTGTGATATTGATCTGGCTAGGCAGCAACGACGGGCTGTAGATTCGATCATTGATATCGATCGTTGACGGCATACTCTCCCCAATTGCTGTAACCCCATAGATAGCAAGCTTGGTTGCACCTTTCGGTACCTTAGTGTTCATAGGAATACTTGTTGAATAGGATCCATAATTATTCTTTGACAAGCTAATGATGGGCTCGAGCTTCTGCAATTGATCATTAGCAAAATAAACATCATAGCGAGTAATCAAGAAATACGATGCATCATAACCAGCGTGGAAATAAAAGTTCCCTCCAATTTCTCCGGCTTTTCCATCTAAATCCGTAAAAATAATCAGTTGTACCTTTGGCAGTTGCTGATCGACAGCTAAAGTACTAACCGCTTCTCCTGAAATATTATCTGAGATACTGTATAGCCCCACCAGCAATTTTTGGCCATCTGCATTTACCGCACTAAGTGCAACAGCCTTGGCATCCGCTGGAATTTGATTACCTTGCATAGATACGCTATATTGCTGCTTTCCTTTTTCAATCTGCGCAAAGCTAGTTCCAATGGGTTCAGATTGTGCTCCAACGAATTGCACCTCATAGCCTTTAATATTCGCTTCATTCAGCATCGGTGTCCAACGCAAGGTACCGTTTATGTGACCAGCGCGATTATCGGCGTCTTCAAAGTAATCATTTCCTAAAGTGCCTGCGATTCGATCCCAGAATCCAAAGTAAACGCCCTTTGTGCTTTCCCCTTGAGCGTTCTTGCCAAAAATGCCGATTCTTTGCGCTCCGGCTGGCATAGTAAGGCCATTTGGAAATGTAATTTCATAACTTGGCAAATCAATAGGCTGATACGGACGTTTATAATTATTTCGAGGTATTTCCGCTATGGGTTTCAACTTTGAATTATTTGCATCCACAAAATATACACTGTAAGACGTGGCCGGAGAAGCGCTCGTCGATGCATCATACCAAGAAATAGACCCACCTAAGCTCCAAAGTCTTGTATCTTGATCTTCAAATTTCATATCCTGGAAAACTGGAGCCGGAATCGCTGAATTGCCTCCTGTATGAACTGGACTATTCGTTGTGTTGTCGAAAATTTGCATACGGTACATCTCTGAACCTGTATGACCTTCTAAATCTTTAGGGTACAAATCAATATATACAGCACCTGCTGGCAATGAACTGCTCGGAATATCGACTTTGTATCCAGTGTCTGTTACTTCCTGCTTCGAAACGTTTCTAGCTTGTCCTATTGTTGTGCCATTAATATCAGAAAAGGTTAGCGTATAGCCGGAATAGTTTGGGTCTAAAGATGTCATCCAAGACACTTTAGGATGAATTTGGCCACGAATTGGATCTTGATCTTCCAGAAGGTACCAGAAGAAACCGGCGCTACCGCCACCACCAGTTATGACAGCCATAACCGTAATCGTACTATTAAAAAGCTCTCCGTTATGTTTTATTCGAAAAGTTGCTGAACCTGGATTAAGGGCTGTAACTCTTTTAGTCGCGCTATCAAAAGTGAGTGCTTTAAGCCCTGGATCTGAGTAAGTTACCGATACAATCTCGTAATCCGTAACTTCCATAGTGGTTCCATCCGCGAGCTGATTAAGTACTCTCAAGTCTTTGGTTTGTCCGACAGACATGATATCAGGACTCATCTTTAACTGTGGAGAATCAGTCCAAATTTGCACATTGTCAAAATAAGATCCGGCATGACCTTCAAAATAGTAGTCAACTCCGCCTTGATCGTTAAATTGCCCCTTTACACTACCAAGTACAATATCAAAAGAATAGGTTCCCTGTTCAGGCAGTTTAATTTCATTACCGTTACTTGATGAAGATAATCTCAACTCATACTTATGATCCTTTAGTAGTGTTTGAGAGGCTTCTAAGGTAATAACACTATTCAAATAACTCATAGGATATTGTGCAAGCTGTTCATATCCTCTCACTCTGTTCAGATTGGTTAAAATCAGATCTGCGCCAGCGGTGACATCCCGCAAAACAAAGTCTGAAACTGCAATCTGTATAAAATTAATTGGTGCTATATTATTAGCACTTGGAAGACGAAGCTGAATGGCATTTGAATCGCTAGCTGCGGGAGTAAAGCTCACAAGAGTACTGTTGGGAGGAATCTTGGTATTAGCTCTAAAAGTTGATATGTATTGTTCACCTGGAAAACGATAATAGCCAAGTCTAGAGTTCCCACCGAAATAACGAACATTCCCGTTAGAATCTATCGCCTTGGCGAACTCTTGCGTAGTTTCACCATCAGAAGCTACAATTTTACTAGGAGCGGTGCTGGAGGTATAGCCCACTTGATAAAAATTCACATTTTTCAACCTTTGATTCATGTCATCATACGGGAAGTACGGGCTGTCTATGTATGACTCTTTTACCTTAACACCATCATAAGTAATGGTTGTTACGGATCCCTTATTCGTTATGCCTACAGATACCTTCGTTGGATCCTTTACATAAACGTAACCTCTTAATTTCCCATCATCCGCTGTGTACATAAAAAAACCTTGGAAAGCATATGAGGCAGTGGGTAAAACGATTTGGAAAATAAATATTACAACTAAAGCTAAACCAATCTTTTGGAAAATATTTTTCCAAGACTTCATACTTTCGAACCACCTCTACCTTTTATGAGATAATTAGACAAAATTATTATATCACAAAAGATATAAGCATCTGTTCCATATTATTCCTTTCGGAAATATCTTTTTATATCCTCAGATAGCGCAAGATACAGCTCTTCGCTGGGTACAAGATGTACAGCATGTTCAATTTGATTCTTTGCATTCAGATAATCATTGCGATCATTCGTTTTATTTCCCAGCAAGACATATCCTTTGGCCATCTCGTAATAAGACGAAGCTGCCCAAGGTGTCATTTTTTGCACCATGGAAAAATCTTTCATTGCCGTTTGCAGTTCCCCGATAGCAACGTTGTTTTGACCTCTCACCTGAATGAACTTCCCTACCATCACCCAGCTTGTGAAAGCTAACATTGCTGCCAAAGAAATGGATACGATTGATTTTGTTAATATGCCGGGTTGGAACACGATCACAACTCTGCCTGGACTCTCCCCTATAACGTACTCAATAAGAATCAATAGAATAGCGAACAGTAACAGGAAACTAAAATCAAAGTCAAAACCTGCATGCAGCAGCAGCACAGTGCCCACAAGCAAAATGCCCTTTATCCATAAGAGAGATGAGTTTGCCTCAGTTGCTTTCAAAGACTTAATAAGAATAAAACTTTTATAATAAAAATACAGAACAGTGAAGATAAACAGCAAGCATCCGAATACACCGATATCCAATGCTAATTGAAGATAATGATTGTGGACAAAACGAACAAAATACGCCTCGGATTGATACTTGGATTGCAGCACACTCCACCCGCCACCGCCGGTTCCTAACCACCAATTGTCGGCAATCATAGACAGACTGTCTTTCCAATAAACAAGTCTCATTCGAAACTCAGAGGTTTCTGGCTGAATCGTTTTAAGCCTTGACCAAAAAAAGAGAATGTCTTTCTTTAATAGAGCTGTCACGATAAAACTAATAAGATGAACCCACACGATTTGCAGCCAAATGCCCCGTTTGCGAAACTCTTGAAACATAACTAATGCAATCAGAGACAATAACCATAGTACCCAAACCGCTCTGGAATAAGTAAGCATGAGTCCTGTCGCTTGAATAATCATAAGGGTAAAATCACTTTTACTAGCTTTCCTTACATAAAACAAGAGCGTTATTAGTAAAGAAATCAACAAAAAAATAGCTAGTGCATTCGCATAGCCTATGGTCGATTCCAACCGGTCTTGCCTGTTCATTTGAAAAACAATGCCAACGACGGCGAGGAATCCCCCCATATAGGGAAGCCATCGGAATACTTTCATCATCTGCTCTTTAGCGAGGGTAGAAAATAGAATAGAAAATGGAAGCAAGGCGGTTATTTTGATGGCCTCTAAAATGGCTTTTTCCGTATCTACCGCGATAAACACACTTGACCAGTAACCTAGAATGATTAGAAACAAAAATAGATGTACTAGGTGCAAGCGCACTTGTTTTAGCGTAAGGCTGCAGATCAGAAATGAAACGCCAAGAAAAATATTGGCGAATAAATAATTCAACTCGTATAGATATCCTTGTTTGAGGATGCCAATTCCAAAAAAGAGGATAATGATGATATAGGTAAATTTGTGAATAGTGTTGACCTCCGTTTAATTCTTGTTATTCATTTTCATCCTCATAATCAGCAGCAAATCCATAATATATATCACATAGCTGATCATGAAACCCCCAGCCCATTCCATCTGTACCCTTAACAATTCCTAGTAATCTGTCTCGAAATCTGAAATACAATCCGTTGTCGTCATTTGCTCTAATTTTTTGAAGTGCATTGGCGTAAGTGGATTCCATGCTATAATAAAATGATTCATACATATCACCATATTCGTTCGCTAATTCAACACCTAATTCCACATAGTAGATCATCAATTCAATTGTTTTGACTTCGTTATTACATAGTTTATCAAATTCTGCAATCGCCTTCTTCGCTTCTGCTAATTTCAATTTTGCTTCCCCTCGCTCAGGATAGAACTGGTGCAAAATCTTCTTTTTTGCTTCATCGAACAATTGATTCTCCGTACTTTCCGGATCCAGCAGCATATGAATGTACTTTTTGACATCCGGATTGGATTTATAATTATCAACAATAATCGAGATTAAGGTATCCGCTCCATAAGATTTTAGTTCTTTCTTAAGCTGAGGTATTGTTAGCTTGGTCATGAACAATCACTATCCCTTCATTTGTTTGGAAATCTGATACTTCTACAACTCCATGCCGCTATATCCCATAGCCCGATACCCTTTTACCCTCTTCCTGTACATGCCCATAAGAAGCGGCACCTGGATATCAACATAGTCGTATATCTGCACGTCTTGTTTGTTCGCATGCGATCGGTGCAATCTTCCGGCGTACTGCTGCAAGCTCCCTTTCCACGAGATCGGATGAACTAGAAATAACGTATCCAGCCTTGCATCATCGAATCCTTCTCCAATTAATTTCCCCGTAGCGATAAAGACTCGCTCTTCCGAATCAGGAATGCTAGCTATCCGTTGACGAAGCTCCTCGCGCTGTTTTTTGCCCATTCCGCCGCGTAGTACGATTACGTTTTTCGCGAACTTTTC
Organism: Paenibacillus sp. FW126-R14; assembly: GCF_058789495.1. Lineage (NCBI taxonomy): Bacteria > Bacillati > Bacillota > Bacilli > Caryophanales > Paenibacillaceae > Paenibacillus > Paenibacillus sp. FW126-R14. Next base: position 21,635 of record NZ_JBYTBS010000031.1, read on the forward strand.
CAGTTTTTTCTCAAAGTACGCAACATGTGCAGTTCGCTCTGCGAGAAGGATTGGCGACCTTCCTTGATCCAAACAGTGTAAAAGATCGTCAAATATTAATTCATTTCTCTTCTCATCCTCAACCAACAATTGGTAGATAGTCTGAATCGATGGGACTGCTTGCAAAGAGGGTAGCTGAAAAGATGTGTACCTTGGTATTACTTTGTGTTCAAACCCCCGTACGAAAGCTTGAGACTTCGCATCAATTCTAGTCCGAATAGGACCGCAATGCATAAGTACAATTGGCTGTTGTCCATCTTGCCGAGTTGGCGTTGCCGTTAGGCCTACAACATACTTTGCATTTGCTTTTTTCAAAACCTGCTCAAAGCTGAAAGCTGATACATGATGACATTCATCAACGATTACCTGTCCATACTCTGTTAAATAATCCTTAATCTGGCCCTTATGATTCAAACTTTGAATAACGGCAATATCAATAACACCCGTACGTTTCTCCTTACCGCCACCGATAACACCGATCTCTTTTGCATCCAAATTTAGAAAAGTACTTAATCGTTCCTTCCATTGATCCATCAATTCACGGCGATGCACCAGCACTAGTGTGTTTACTTTTCTAGAGGCGATAATGGAAGCTGCCACCACCGTTTTTCCGAATGCGGTCGTCGCTGATAAAATTCCTGTATCATGGGCTAAAATCGATCTAGCCGCTGCATCCTGCAAAATAGAAAGCTTCCCGGTAAAGTTAACGTCAACCTCCACTCCCTTGTTTCTCTCATCTAAAATGGTTAATTCCGCACCATACTTTTCAAATAAATTGGAAAGCAGATTCAGACAACCTCTAGGGAGTGCGACATACTTACCAAAATCCTCTGCACAACCTATGACGCGAGGCTTCCCGTACGTAGATAAACGCATCGCTTGAGTTTTATAGAAATCAGGATTTGGAAAGGAGGCAAGCCGAATTATTTGGTTGATCATCTGTGCGGACAAGCCTTTTTTCTCGATATAAATCATATTAGACAGAGTAATATGCACCTTCGATGGTACTAACCTATCAACTTTAACTTCATCAAAAACAATTTGCTGTTTATCCCATGGTCTATCCTCGTCTATTTCCTCGTCCCAAATCCCGACATTCAGAACATTTGAAGTCCTTGTTATTTCATGAACTTTGCTTTCAACCTGTGACAACGTCATTTTTCTTAACCCTGACAAAAAACTCCACTGATCCTCATATGGAATTAAATTCTCGTCTACGAAAACGCTGTTCCCCTCTTTACGAGGAGCTCCTTGTAAGGGAAGGGCGATTAGATTTCCAAAACCTCCTTTTGGAAGCGTATCTTGATTAGGAAATAAACGATCGTAAGAATCCAGTCCAAGCTCATTTCTACTCTCCATCGTTCTGGTTAAAAGAGCACACCCTAATTTCCGAGCCAAGCTAGCCTCAATAGGCTGATCAAAAAATATCCATACATGCCCTCCGTCTCCTGAACGAGATCGCTCCAATGCAGCAGGTACTTGCAGCTTCATGCATGTCTCCATGACATCAGCCGCATCCTGTTTCCAGTTTCGTTTATCAAAATCGATGGCCACAAACCAACAAGTCTCGTCTTGGAGCATGGGATAGATCCCGATCGTATGGTTAATCTTTGCATCAAGATGATCAGATATGATTTCATTCGTAATCGGAATAAATTCTCTATGCGAGCAATCTGTGCATTTAATTTGAGGCTTTTTACATACAAAAGACCATTCGTTTTTACACGCCGGCGAATATCCCGACTTCCCTGCTTTACTTTGCCATCTGTTCGGGTACACATCTTCACGACCACGAAATAAGCTGCGAAATACATCAATCTTATCCTTTGGAGAAGAGTAATTGTGGATAGATCCTTTTTCGGCTTCAAACTTGATGACAGCCTCATTGATCACTTCCACAGGAGGAGAGACAAAAGCTAGTGTAGAATTTTCTTTTGTCATATCAAATAGTCTTTGTCTTAACTGAAGATTCTCTTGTTTTAACTGCTCTATCTCTTTCAGGGCAAGATCGAGTTTTCTTTCCAGACTCGTCATACTTCCTCCATTTAGAACGTTTGTAAGTCTAGTTTATCATAAAGAATTCATTAAAAATTACGACAACAACAAAAAACCGTTCAATTCACAGTAGAGTGAATAGACGGTATTTGTAGAAGCTATATTTTTATCAGAGGGATTCTCAGTTCATTATGGACAAAGTTCATATCAGCATCTCTTGATATTAGAGTTAGTTCGTTAGCCATAGCGGTTGCAATAATTATAGCGTCCGGGGTCTTGAGCTTTCTTCCTTTGTTCTTTTGATCCCTACGTAAAGTTCCAGCTAGCTTGGCATTCTCAGAAGTAACCTCAATACATCTCTCTTGAGGCTTGTTGGATACTCATTAATCCCATTCCTCACGCGATCTGTTTACCTCTTCCAATAGTTCCCTTCCTCTCTCAGGGGAAAGCGTCCCGGCTGCTTCAATCACTTCTTCCCCCCGCGCTTCGCCTTCTCCAAATTCCGACCAACCCTATACTTCACAATCCTGCTGATTAATTCATAAGGCATCGGTTTTCCCAAAGGAAATTGTAAAGTGCCTTTCGACGAATGATACTCTGCCACTTCATCTTGGAATTCATGAATCCCGTCCGGTGCAGGATAAAATCCGATATGATTCTTGAAAGCCGCAAAGTGCACCAGATTCCCATGAAGTTCAAAAGTAGGCATCGCATAACTGATCTTTTCCTTAGCATCCGGCGCGGACTCTTTGATTACGGCTCTTAGCGTTTGGAGTATTTCCTGAACCTCCGGCGAACATGCTGAGATGTACTCATCGATGGATGTGTATGTGATTTTTTCTTTCATGGATTCTCCTCCCGCGGATACGTTACTTGACCACACTAATGTATCTGTGCAAACTGCAGCTTTTTACCACCGATGGCTAATCCTTCTTCAAGAACAAGCTTTGTTTCCAAGAGAGTAAGTGTATTACCCTCAATTGCATTGGAGTTATACGTCCACTCGATTCGGTAAACATCATCCAAATTTTTCGAAGCAGCCGCGGGTAGAGGTCTGAGTTCATCTAATTCTTTTTTCAATCGATCTATGTTATCGAAGTTCATATAGCCCCTCCCTCATCACTATTATTACCATTATATCACAGCTCCCCCTCCCCATAACCGAAAAAAGCAGCCAACCCCCTAAAGGATTAGCCGCTTTTCTATTACTGCTCCATCAGCTTATATTGAGGCTCCCAGCCTAATAATCTCTTCGCTTTCGCGTTGGAAATCAGCGACGTTCTTCCCTCGAGCGGGGAGCGAATATCTTTAACGCCGGGGAGGTATTTCTCCACCAAATCCCGGGTTAACCGATTCGACGAGCTGTCATCCGCAGCGATGATCAACGCCTCCGCGCCAAGCCCGTCCGCTTCAATGGCTTTGAGGCAAGCCGAAGCAACGTCCCTTGCATCGATATAAGACCACAGAATGCGCAAACGGGCATCCGTATCATCGAAGTTGGCTTTCAGCTGCGCATAGCTCTCGGGAACAAGGATATTGCCTAAGCGGAAGCTAACCACCTGCATCCCCGTACGCCGGTTGAACGCCTGCGCGGTTACTTCGTTCACGACCTTGGACAAGCCATAGCTGTCTTCCGGCAGCTGCGGGTGCTCTTCGTCGATCGGAATATACTGAGGCTCGAAGAACTCGCTGGCAAAACAAATGCCATAAGACGACTCGCTCGAAGCAATCACGACTTTCCCGATGCCCAAGTTCGCAGCCGCTTCCAAAATATTGTAAGTACTCATCACATTATTGCGGAAGCACACATCATTCGTGTGCGTATACGCCTGAGGAATTGCGGCAAAATGCACAATACCGGCCACTTCGCGCCGATTCCCGGTGCTAAACGGCGACAAGGCATTATGCACCTGCCCCAAGTCATTGAGATCCGTAATGATCGTCCGGCAAATCGGCTCCTCCGGAGCTTTCACGTCCAAATTAATGACATCATAATTATTTTCGACAAAATGTTTTAAAATCCACTGTCCCGCTTTGCCGCTGCCGCCAGTTACAATGATTCGTTTTTTCTCCATCAAACTTAAATCCTCCTTATTGGCACATACCGCTGTTTGTACTCCCTGCTTATTATACAGGGAATGCAGAAGCCGCATAAGAACTGAAAAAGTTGTCAGTTAGTAACGTTGGCGTAAGTAGGGCTAGGCCACCCTTCAGTCGAGAAACTCCAAGCCTGTGTTTCTCATTTCAATATGGAAGTTATAACTAATTTCCGCAGTCTTGAACATTTCACTCCAATGTTCGTATTCCGAAGGCTGCAGACGATTCCGAAAGCGATTTCCGAAGCCGAAGACGTCAGCTCCTACCCGCTGGGTCTTCTCGAACATCGATTTGGCATGATCGTTCAAGTTGGCCTCCAGCTCGGCAATAATGTCTGATACATTCTGTTTCCGCTGACGGGAACTATCGATTAAGACCGTAACTAGCGAACAATCGATTTTGATGATTGGCTTCCCACTTTCAAGCGAGGTAGCTACCCGGGTATGATTATGTACAATCCTTACATCCGATTTGCTCATCAACTCGACCTCAGAATCATGAAACCGGTGCGTGAAAATTTCGTACATAAGCGACTCATCCTTGTCTATTTCCCCAACCATCTTACCGTTGACAATAATCGCATTGCCGCTAAAGCCGAATGAGTTTTTCTCTCCTTCGACTAGTACAGGGATCAGATTGGCATGAAGCGGATTATATAATTTAGCGTAGACTTCCCACAGTTTCGTTTTGTTTTTTCTAGGGATGCCTCCGGCATAAGGCTCGAAAAACAGCTTGGTATAAATGCCAGAAAGTTCCCCCGTCGGGTTGGGACTGCTGAAAATCCGTTCCATATTGCCCCTGACCACGGCAACAACGGCATCTAGGGGAACGGAGCGCTCCCTGATTGCGAATTCCAAATAAGGAATAAGCCCCGATTTGGTCAACGATTCATCCAGCAGCAGCGCACGAGTAGAAGAAGTTTCCAGGGCTTTGGGAAGCTTGTATCTTAACTTGTTCATCGCATCGGGAACGGTAAACCCTTTCTGACTCATCGTAAAGAAATCTTCCTTCGACGTTTCCTTCGATGCCTTGGGAAGAGGAAATCGGAACCATACACGAAGGGCAGACTCCGGCGCTTTCTCCAGCCCTATCACGCCGACCATAAGGCGATTATCAATGTCTTTGGAATCCCAGCATCCGGATCCCATTGTCATCGTTAGGAAGCACACGACGGTTAACTTCCATATACGGTGTGTTCTCCTCATATCCCCTTCCCCTTTCCACCCCGGCGTTGAGCAAAAACCAAGACAGCCATACCGAGCAAAGGAAAAAGGAACATCATATACAGACGGATGCCAACCGTAAATAATACAATTTGTTCAACCGCTCTCCAAGAAGGCAGGTATGTGGCCACTGCATAAACGACGATGAAGATAATAACGTAAATCAGGCCAGTGTTCGCTCGCGGCATTAGAGATTTGATCGTTTCTCCCAGGGCATGCAGCTGCAGAGCCATAATGAGCAGGACATAGAGCATGGTCACGGAGACAAAAATAGCGGTCATATTCTCAAATACGACCCAATAATGGTAGATGGAATCCATTTTAGAAACGAAAGGAAAGGTCAAACGCTGGCTTAATTCCCTGCCAAAAGTCATAATCGGCAAATAAACATAGCCTGCAATCATGGGAAGTGCACAAAAGAGCGCAATCACGTAGCTTTTCCAAGCGCGCTTTGCTGACTGCCTCTTATAAGAACCGATCAATGACGTAATCGCAAACCCCATCCACACAAACGATCCGGCATAAAAGTGCTTGTCGAGGAGAAAATCCCCGTTCGTTCGAAGCCATGGTGTTCCTAAAGTCCAGTTAATATCACTAAAACCGAGAGTCAACAGCGCCAATGTGCACGTTATCGCTAACAGGAAGAAAACTCTCGCTGCCCGCACAATAGGCATCATTCCGGCCAAAGCGAGCGCGGCAGGAGCAAGGAGCATTCCGTTCAGAAACGATATCGGCGTGGTGGGCAGCATCGTCATCGTAATAATTTCCGAATAAGCCCTCAACATCACGATGAGCGCTCCGAACAGAAAAAATAATGCGGGCAGACAAAGAACGCTCGCCCAAATGGTGCCTAGCGACGATCGTATGACAGCGATCAGCTTGTTATCTTCCAGCCTGGCCAGCATTCTGCTGTAAAGCCAAGAGCTGAGCAGAGCGCCTGCGATCCATACGGCGATCGGGATCCAGTAGGCCCCGGCCGTACTGCGAATCAGGAAAGTCGGATTGATGAAGCCGGCCGCGGCGCCTGAGAATAGCATTTGAATCACAAACATTTCATAGCCATTAATGGCGGAAGCATTTTTCATGAAAAGGCTCCTTTCTCGAAATTATGGCTAGGACGGCCCCAACCTTCTCTTCTTGGGCCACAACGATGTGAGGTATGGAGCGCCGAACGATTCGAGACAGCTGAGATAGATAACCAGGCACGCGAAGCAGAATACGATACCCAGGAGTCCGGCTATAGTAGCTCCAATCACGACGAAGTACTTTAGAATTCTCTGTACGAGTCCCATCTGGTAATCAACAACGATAAAGTTGGTGATGGCCGTAGCCGCCACAACAATGACAAGCAGATGGCTGACAATATTGGCTTGGATGATCGCTTGCCCTAGGACAACACCGCCGACCATCGTAACGGTCGAACTAATGGTCTTAGGCAGCCTTACGCCAGCCTCTGTTATGAAATCGATCGTAATTAGCATTAGAAGCGTCTCTACATAAACTGGATAAGGGACACCCTCACGGCTCGCCGCAGCGGCAAGACTAATCTCCAGGCGGTTCACATCGACATTGACCGAGGTGAGCGCCACATACATAGCCGGAAGAAACAAATTAATGAGCATAGCCAGAAAGCGCAGCGTAAGGAGAAAGTAGGTAACGTACGGATTCACGTAGTTATCCTCGGGAGAATGCCAAAAATCTGTGTATACGGTAGGTACAATCAAAGCGAACGGAGAGCCGTCTATCATAATGATGACTTTGCCTCTCAGAAGAGCTGCCGATACACGATCGGGTCGCTCCGTGGAGACGGCCATTGGGAACAGCAGCATTTTTTTCCTGGACATTAGCAGTCGCAGCAATTGTGCGCTGTCCTGAATGCCATCCGTTTGGATCTTCTCCAGCCTTTCTTTAAGCTGCGACAACAGATTGGGATCCACGGTATCCGAATAAGAATACACCGCAACTCGGGTGAGGCTGGCCGTGCCGATGATCGTTTCCCAAAGTTTTAATTGCGAAGAACGAATTTGCTGCCTAATTAGCGCCGTATTGACGTCGAGGCTTTCGTTGAATGCGTTCATCGGGCCTTGCAGGACATTTTCAGTGATCGGCGACTCGACCGATCGATGCTGACTTGCCGACAAATTCAGAATGAGTCCGGAAGCTGACCTTCCTTTGCATATAACGGCTGAACCGTGGCAGATCGCTTGCTCGCATTTTCTGAACGTACCATCGCCAAAGCCAGTCCCACTGTAACGCTCAAGCCGCGCAGACAAATCTCCGTCGACATTAGTCCCGAGCAGAAATTCCAACTTTTGCGGGGAGCATAAAGACGAAATAAAACATAAATGCAATTCGGCAGCATGCTCCGTTCCGATCAACATCGTCGTATAATCGGTCGAATCTGCAAAAGCCTCATTTAAACGTTCAAATAAAGGCAGAGTATCTTCTTGTTGTTCATTTAAACCATAGACGGAAGTAAGAATATCAGACGTGGTCATGACCTCCCAGTAAACCTAAATATGGTAGTCCAGTATTATTTTGTCCAAGTCCTGCAATATCATGTCATGAACAACACCTTATCTTTCTGGATAAGCGAATGCCAAACAAACCCCACCTGGTTTAGGATGGGGTTTGTTATTTGCTGCTGTGATGTCAGACCAAATGCTTCGTCTGCTTATTCGAATTGCTTGGGATTTGGACCATATTGGTTGTCGCCAGGCTCACTGTCCAAGCAGTCAAATACGAGAAGAACAATACTGCCGACCACTGGGATTAAACCAATCAAAATCCACCAGGCACTTCTTCCCGTATCATGGAGTCTCCGAAATGAAACAGCTAGCGATGGCAACAAGACAACCAAAGAATAGATGCCGGTTAAAACGGATCTCAACCCTAGCATGTACTCCAAAATCGCAAGTATGATTGCAACTATCGCATTGAAGAGCACAAACATCCAATACTCCTTGCGCCGTGCTCTTCCTGAAAATCCTACGTAATCTTTCAACACCTTTAAATACCAACCCATTTGCTAGTCCTCCTTCATCATTCACAAAAACCTATGCAAAACTCTTGTCGTCTTCATTTTACAGAATCTTGGTTGAATGTCGATAAAAAATCGCATAAGTCTCTACAAAGATTTGATAAAGTTCGACATTTATCCAGCTGCAGCTCAACCTACAACCGAGGATCCATCTCCCTTTCCCCGGCAACCTCAAACAACAGATTGGCAACAACTTCCTTATACTTGTCATTGTCCGGTGTGATCTCGTCAAACCTGATCGAAAGCATCCGGTTCCCCAGACGATATTCATTCATTGAGGTTCGAAGCTTAGGATTTATATTCTTTTGTTTCATCAGCTTCTTGTATTTGTGCGGGAAACGGTAGTCATAGCCGTAGATGATCGACAAATAATCCTTATTTCGAACCTTCATATAGGGTACCGCATTGGCTTGGAGGACTTCAGGCTTGATCACGACGCCTTCCATATGGTTATCCACAGTTAGTCTGGCAAAGTAACGCTCAGCCTTGTCATAGCAATCTGAATCGGCAAGGTCTAGCAGTAGAAACTCATCCTCCGACAAAAAGCTGTACACCTCCGAAGTCTTCCAATCCGGGATGGATTCCTTGCCATTTTCATAAACGATTTTCAACAAAGCAAAAGACTTGTAGGCAAGCTCCCCGTCTTCCGCATAGATTTCAAGTTGTTTTTTGTAAGTTTTGTACGCTTGAACATGCTGCTCCACTGGAACATACGAACTCAGAATGTCATGGATATTCTTATAGTTTTGATAGATGTGCGCTCCATATTTGTCGCTTAGCGCTGTCTTGGGCATGTTGTACTGGTCCTTTTCAAACCCGCTTGCCCGATAATCGGCAGTTAACTTGCCCAATGCTTGCTCAAAGCCATTTTGCTGCAGAAAAGCCAGCTCATTCTCCAAAGCTTTCTCGATCGGCTTAAACTGCCTCTGAATCAGTCCGTCACCGATCGCTTTCCACGGCAGCAGCTCACCGTCCAGAACGAGCATCGCGATCAGATTCTCTTCCATGTAACCACCAAACTTATGCTGCAGCTTCTCATAGATTGCCGTCAAATCGACCTGGTTGATGCGATAACCATTACGACTGACCGCAAAGCACTGATCTATCTCCTTATTCAAGTAAATATTGCAGCGTGAACCCATATACTTCGGCTGCAGAACAACCTTTGAAACGCCCCGCTCCACAAAATAATCCAAGCCGCGACGCAAAGACTCCAAGTCCTGCGCAGCCTCATCCTTATCAGCCGGAGACATCGTCCCTGAGATGAAGTTAACCTTATTCCGGGACACGTAATGCAGTCTGCGAATCTCATCCTCGTCCAGATCTTGCAGCGACACTTTTCTCTCTTCGTGGAACAAAATCTGCAGCTCATCCGTTATCACGGCCTGCTCGGACTTCTGTGATTTCATGAATGGCTTATATAAAATACTAACGGAAGTCAACATATGACCATGCGCGCTGCCTGTGTCGATATGGATCTTATTCTTGATTCGGAATGCATTCTTAGCCGCAACGTGGCCAAAAATGTGATACGGATGATTTTTCACCGCTTCATTCCGAAGAAAAGCAAGCTGCTCTTCCAATGGCGCACTCCGATCGATGCGGAAATTCCGCTGATGACGAACCGAGTTCGCATCCAGTTTGCCGATGTATTTATTTTTGCACGGAGCATGTGTCACGTAAAAGGAAGGACTATTCAAGCCATTTAATCGATAAAACGGCTTAGCGAGCGCTACCAGCTCATTAAACTTCTCAAGAAGCTCCGCATCCTGCGAAAGTACTTGTGTTGAATCGAAATAGGTATGAAGCAGTTCTTGATCGACCCCGCTGATATCTCCCCGCATGAACTTATAAACAAAATTCTCGTGATTCCCCATGACGAACAAGAAATGCTCCTGATTATCGTGCAGAAACTCAACGATTTCTTTCGTTTTCTTCCCCTTATCTATCCAGTCTCCTGCAGAGATGACTTTCGTATTCCGCACTTTATCTGTAGCGACTAGCTTGTTGCCCTCGATTTTATAACCATGGCCCATAAGAAGTGCTTTAAGTTCATCCACACACTCATGGATATCGCCAATGACAATATACTTCATGTTTTGCGGAAGAATCGTCGAAAGGTACTCCTCTTGATCCTCAATAACCACTTGGTAGGCAGGGTTCGCCCCACCCTCAGTCGCCGAGTAAAAATCCTTATAACGGATTTTATGAATCTGGGAGTACCCCTCCCGGGAGAGCGAACCCAGCACTTCTTTTCTCAATCGATTAATATGGTTAGTAATCAGCTTTTTCGAGCGGTCCGAGGCGTAGTAATCTTCGCGCTTGCGGTAATCAAACAGAATAACTTCCAAGTTGTAGTTGTTGGCTTGCGCAATCTCACGAACCTTGGCTCGGAATTCCTCGGCCAGTCCTGTCGTATCCACAACCACGAATTCCGCATTGATAGGGAACGATGTCGCCATCTTCAGCTTCTCAAACAACAGATGAAACGCCTGCTCGCTCGCCTCCAGCATCACTTGATCATACTTATCGTAGTCATAGCCCAGAACCTCTTGGCGGAGGCTGTCGGAAGATAAATACTGCACGTTTGCTTTTACATTCTTAGACTCATCTGTGAACTTCAATCCAGGAATCAGCACTTCCTTAGCAAAAGTCGTTTTCCCGCACTCGGTCGACCCGATCAACATGAAAATCGTATGAACTTTCGTTTGAATCTCCATCTCCTACGCCCCCCTTTTCTTAAGAATAACGCCTTGCGTTGTCTGAATGTGATTGACCCCGTCCCCGATGGACACGAATTCATAGTCAAGGTTAGTTTCACGAATGACATCCATCAACCACTGTTGGAACGCTGATTGCCCCATCTCCCATTTATGATCCTCATGCCGGAATCCTGGCAGTTCATAGAACACATTAAAATCAGAGTTAGGCGTCGTAATAATAAAATTGTCAAAATCAACCTGCTCACAGATGTGCCGAATCAGCTCCTTGGCCTCATCCTCGCTCATATGTTCAATAACTTCCGTCAAAATAATATCGACCTGCTCACCGTTATAGGCCTCCAAGAAACGATCAATGGAGCTGAACGGGACAATGTTGTCGATCTCTTTGGATTTGGCTTTCCGGGCAACCGTTTCGAGCAGTTCCTCATTAATATCAATCGCATAATAGCTGTCTTCAATCTTCGCCGAGAAAGGAATCGCATAGAACCCTTCCCCACAACCAACGTCTAGGATGGACTTGTTAAAAGGGAGCGCGCGCGCAATATAGTTCCTCCGCTGCAGCCCCGTCCCCCCATAGTCAAAACGAATATCGTACCGGCTCGAATTCTCCAGCTTATTTTTATAATTTTTGAAGCGATCTTTCGAAGATAGAAAATGACGGACAAACAAGCTGCGAATATAAAACGGCGCGTCGATCACATTGATACTCTTGATATATTTATCCAAAATGCTATCCGAAATATCGATGTATTCATTGCCGAACATGGCTAAAAACAAGCACAGCACACTCACGGCATGCATCAGGTGATAGAAGCTTCGCCTCGTTGTAATCGTAAGCGAGTAGCTTTTGTGAGCTTGGTGCACGATTTCAAACGTAAAGTCTTTTAAGTACTTTTGGAAAAATTCCACATACCGCACCATTTCAATATGAATCATATTGATATAAAACGTATGCTCATACCCTTCTGCATCCCGTTCGTCCTGTGCCTTAAGCGGTGCCGAGAAAAACTCGTTAATCGCATTTAACGGAAATAAAGGCGTGTTATAGCGAGACACATTAAGATATTCAAAAGTCTCTTGCTCGTTCTGTTTGTAAGAGATTTCATTATCCGCATCCTTGAAATACACATTGAATGTGGAGGCGTCCGTGTACCAGCCATATGCCATTCCCTTCCGAATGGATCGGAGCAGTGCGCCGGATTCCGGATTCTTTTTGATGATAAAAGAAAGCTGCGGGTTGGTCGATCTTACTTGGACAATAGCCATCATTATCTTCCCCTTGGATATCAAAGTATAAAAAAAGGCCATGGACCCAAGAGTCCATGACCAGGCAAATACAGCTTACACAGAGAAACTAGCCGAAATGACTAGTTCAATCCGAGCGCGCAAATACCAGATGAGCCGATGAGAGATGATTGATATATACAGTTATCCACACTGAAATTACTCTGTTCACTATGCTTTGAATCGAATAACTGGAATAAATTCATCTTCACCGTGCTCCTTTCGTTTTCATATTAGATATTGAAATATTAACTGCAACCCCATATATTGTCAACGAGAAAATCCCTTAAGCAATAAATTCAGCCATAATCCTACTAATATCAAAAGGAGTAATCCCCTCACTCACTGCAAACACCGTCTGCGCACGATCGGCGTCTTCCACGATTTGACCTCTAGCCACAGCGTGAAGCATAAATAAATCATACAAATTGGGCTTGATTAAGGAGGTCATCGCTTTCCCCATTAAGACCATTCCTTTTTGATTTCCCTCTACATTATTGTAAAAGTGAGGATGCTTTTGCAGCGCTAAGTCACACCAAATGATCTCCCGTTCCACCAGGTCCAAAATAACCGGAATCGCGATTCTTGTATCTGCAGCAATATCAATGCGATCCATCACCGTTAAAGGTTCAAAAATCTCTCCGGAATTAGGATACTTACGCATCATCCAGCCGGCAAAACATTCTGGCAAATCACAGTAAGGCTGCTCCGTAAAAGAGTTTAGTGAGGCAACAACATAACGTCCGCCATATTTAACGATAGAGGGAATATCCAAATCTATAAACTCGCATGCCCCAAAAGGTGCCGATGTAATATCCCCGCTATGCGCGGCGTCATATTTATTCGAGCGCAGATTCGTGTAGGAGATATGATCGACATACTGCCAATGCTCATCATACATCACAGCAGAAAGGTCAATATCGACCCTTCCTGTATGTTTTCCGTTAACATTCCCTTCTTTCCACCACAAGAAAAAGCGGATCGTATTGCCTTCAGCCATCTCAAGCCGGCTGCCACGAACAATCGTACGAAGCGCCTTACTTGCGGATCTTTGCGAAAATGGCATAACATACTGCTGCAATCTTGCATCGACATACACATCCCCAAGTGAAGGAAGCTTGGCAAATCGACTGATTAACGTGTTTTTGCATGTTTGCACAATCGTTTCGCATGCTGATTCTTCAATGTCAGGAAGGGTATTCGGGATAGCAACTGCTTTGGCAACATTCCCTTTCGGAAAGAACGTCCGCATGTCATGCCGTTCCTGCCTATGGCTGAAATGTGCCATAACTTGCAGCAGCACTGGCGTCGAGACATTCATGGCAATTGAAGCAAACTTTTCAACAACTGGGGAGAAATCCTTATTGATTCTTAGCAAATGATCCAGCCGCCTAGCGAACTCTCCCGCACGATTTGTCAATAGGTCCACAGCCAGACTTGTGTCTTGCATACGGAGCGCATGTTCAACCCTGCCGCCAAATGTTTCAAAAGGTTTATTATTTCGAAGAATGTCGAAAGCTTCCTTACAGCCGTTATATTTGCTTTTATATTCAGCAGGGTGCAGAATTTCTCCGAGACGGATCCAGCGATTTTTATAGCGCAGCATATCCTCAACCCGGTTTCCGCATTGCTCAAGCAGTTCCAGCAGCAACCGCCTTTCAGAACGCTTAAACTTCCGAAACTTCGTGTTCGTTGCAAGACTTACATCACCATCAGACAGAGCAACAACTAACCGCAGTACATCGGTTGCCGTTTTCATATATTTGGCGATGTATGTGATGTTGGCCTTTTCATATTTGAGCAGCGCCGCTACGACAAACCCCACATTTTCTTTCATCGGGATTTCATCCGGCAGTACCGTACTAAGATCGTCAAATGTTGAAATTATCCATTCAATATCTTCCCTGTCCGATTGGGAGATCGAGCCCTTCGCCTCAATGAGATTACGAATAACTCGATCAAAATCTTCCGAGCTTCCTAGATCGATAACTTTCAAATCAACTTGATCCAATAGCGGAAATCTATCCAAGGCTACATGCTCGGGCAACTGAAACGTTAAATAGTGACACATAGCGTTAATGTAAAGCTCTGCCGTGCTGGCCAGCATCACTTGTTTTGGGAAGTTAGGGTACATAGGCTTGAAAATAATATTTGCCCCTAGGAATGATTTCAAATCGTTTGCAAGCTGATGATATAGCTCAGTAAACCTTTCAATAGATAAAGTCTGAAGTACTTCCATAAGCTCTTTAGAAAAAGTAAATCCTAAGTACTCAATATTTTTCATTGCTGTTGCAAGGTATGTTAGAGGAAGGCGGCTATGACCGGGATGTACAATGAGCTTCCTATTCCTTCTTAGATATACGCTATTTCTCATTGCGGCATAACGCCTCCTCTTGGGATTTTAATAAAATCAGGTAACTTGTATCTCTATATCGACCAATGATTTAGAAGGAAGAGATACAATAGCCTGATTATCTCTTCAGGAAAGCTGCCGCCCTAGATACCTGGGAAGTTGTAGAAGGAAGGGCGGCAATAGCCTGATGTGAGGTTATCATCCCATATTTTGGAGGGGGTGAACATGGCGAAAGTATTACGACGTTGTTATTTTGATTAACACTTCCAATAAGTGAATGCTAAATAACCCCCACCTGTCTTAGCATGGGGATTATTTCTGTACACATTAAATCAGGGCAGCAGCTTCGCTTCCTTACGCGAGTTACTTGGGATTCGGACCATACTCGTTCTCATTAGGCTCACTATCTTGACAATAAAAAACAATAAGAATAATGGCGCCGATCAGTGGGATTAAACCAAGTAATATCCACCAACCGCTTTTCCCCGTATCATGGAGTCTCCGGAATGTAACCGCCAAAGATGGCAATAGGACGGCCAACGAGTAGATGCCGGTTAAAACGGATTTCAGCCCGAGTAACGATTCTAAGATGGCAAGGATGATAGAGGCGATCACATTGAAGAGAACAAACATCCAGTACTCCGTGCGCCTTGCTCTTCCTGAAAACCCCACGTAATTGCTCAAAACCTTCAAATACCATCCCATGTTAAGTCCTCCTTTTTTCCGCCGGGAATTCCGCCTTGCCCTTATATGTATTTAGATGGGGGTTGTCTTGATGATTAAAAAATAGGACCGTCGGGGAATTTTCACCCTGACGGCCCTATTTTATATCGGGAATCTTGTATTCATGACCGCTTCCAGATGTTCCGCTCTTCGGCAACTTGAGATCCGCCTGATTGAGGGAACTCTATTCCCTTATTTCGGCGAAAAGCTGAATGTCGGGCGCGCAGAGGTAACTACAGGGTCTTATTTCGCCTCAATGCATTAACGATCTGCTCGGAATGGTGAAATAGCGGACCCTAGTTCTCCTCCCATTGCCGAAAAGGCAGTTTCTAGCCAAATAGATCCCTGTAGTTCCCCCGTCTTCCAGCGAGCATGGAGAATGAAGACTGGAAACTATCGTTCAGCAGTCCAGTCATCATTTCCCAGCATGCAGCAAGTTCAGCAGCACCTGAGCACTCTCGGCCCGGGTAGTGATGCCGAGCGGAGCGAACTCACGCTCGCTGCGTCCGTGCATCAGCTTCAGCTCGAGAGCTGACTGCACGAAGCTTCCAGCCCAAGGTGCAATGCCGGCTGCGTCGTCAAATCCGGCAGGGCTGCCGGCTGCCGTAACGTTTGTGCCCTTGTGGACGCCATAGGCGCGTACGACCATCGCCGCCATTTCCTGACGGGTAATCGGAGCGTCAGGTGCGAATGTCGAACTGTCGCGACCGCCGACGATGCCGTTGCTGTAAGCGGCTGCTACCGCTGCCGAGTACCAAGCGCTGCTTGGCACATCGGAGAACGGTAGCGATGCTTCTCCTTTGGCGGACAGCTTCAACGCACGTACGAGCATAGCTGAGAACTCAGCTCGCGTCACTTCACGCTCAGGTGCAAACGCTGCAGGGGTGACACCTTCCACGACATGCATGGCGGCAAGTTCCTTCACAGCATTAGCTGCCCAGTGTGAGGCAGGCAGATCATTGAATGATTTGTTGTATTCCAGTACGGCATATTTGCTGAAGTGCGATACTTTTGCTTTCAAAACGCCATTATCCCAAGTACCGCCAATATACGTCAGCTCTCCTGCATCGCTCACATAGTACACGCCGCTAAGTGGAAAGTTGGCTCCATCCTGAACGCGGAATAGCAGCGTGACCGGTTGGTCAAATGTCGGCAGCTTAAATGTTTTGCCGTCTTTCGTTAGAGCTGACAGAGTGAAATCGTACACGGCGCTAACAGGTTTAATGCTTGCTCCTGCTCTCTCGGCTCCCTGTTTAATCAGCTTTTGAGCGGCTTCGGCTTCTACGGTGTTCATCGACAGTGAAAGCCCCGCGCCGTCTGAGCTTCCGTCCGGAATCAGTTTAGCCAGCGCTTGGAGCAAGCTGGACGGTACTTCGAGCGAGATGCCGCCCTGTTTAATCTCCAATAGCTTGGAGCCTAACAGTTCAGCCGTATTGACCGGGAGCTTCACCTCACGTTCGCCTGAGCTCAGCTCGATGCTTACTTTGCCGTCCTTGCCGTTCTTTAAAGCAGCTTCGTCAATCTGTTTCACCGCTGCGGGCTTATCAGCAGGTGTTGTTACCGGCGTATAACCACCGCCACCGCCACCGCCACCGCCACCGCCATCGCCATCGCCATCTCCGCCGCTTCCACCATTAGATGGAGCCGAAGATATGCTCAGTAGGAGTTCAACCGACTTCCCTCCAAAAGCAGCTGTAATCTTTGCTTTTCCTTGCGCTTTCGCTGTAACTAGTCCTTCGTTCGTAACGTCTGCAATAGTCTTATCGCTGGAAGTGAATTCAACACCTGTAAGAGTCTTCTTGGAATTATCCGAATATAAGCCTATCACCTGAAGTTGGCGCGTATCGCCAACCGTGAGAGCCGTGTTCACTTCATTCCACTGCAATTCATTCAATACCGGCTCCTGAGCGCTTCCACCCGATGTCCGCGTAATGTCCAGCGTAAGTGTCTTCGTAGCCTGACCTGCGCGTCCTTTATCTTCATACCAGGGAAGAGCCAGCGTTTCCGGTGTAGGTTCTATGTGCAGTACAAAATGGTTCGGTCCCGGCGAGAGCGGAATAGCATCCAACTCGACATTGCCTGCGGCATCCATGCTGTTCGGAGGAATCGGCTGCCCGTTAATGGAGAAGCTGACGCCGTAAGGCACGACTCCTTTCAACTTGAAGCTGCTTTCTTCCGTCGAATACGCAACGTTGCTGCCGTAAGTAATCCGCGGCATCGTCAGAATCATCGGCATGTCGACCCAGCGCAGCACGTAATCGTTCACGACCATCTGATTGCCGCCTTCATTTTTAACCGTCAGCTTCATATTCGTAATGGTCGAACTGTAAGCCCAGTTGCCGTAATCGGCCGTATCGCCCGGCGTCCGCGTGTGCGACGTGAAAGCTTCCGTCTCCCAAGTCCCGCGGGTATACTTGTATTCGATGGATTTGCCGGCCATCATTTTGAAACTGTACTCCACCACGCCGCGATCGGTTGCACCGCTAGGTACATGTAGTTTCGTCGAGCTGGCATTCCAGCCGTTAAAGCTGCCGGCAATGTTGATATCGTCACTCGTCGGCGTGTAATCCGGCAAGTGCAAGCGCATCAGCACATCCACCATCACAAGCTTCGGCGTGACGGACTGCTTTTCCGAGAATGCGCGGTTATACGATTGATCGAATGCCGCCACCTGGTATGTGTACAGCACATCGTTGCTCACGGCATAATCCGTGTAGTCGGTGGCCGTAGCGGCAAGCGTTGCGATTTTCTGATAAGTCGCATCCGTAACCGATTGACGGTAAACGTCGAAGCCCGCAATACTGTTGTCGGCTGCCGTCCATTTCAAATACGCACGGTTCGATTCGACCGCGATAGGATAAAGGATAGGTGCGGCAGGTGCCGTTGTATCGTTCGGGTCGCCATATACTTCAAGAGCAACCGTGGCAGATTGAGTATAGTGTTCTCCGTTGTCCGTCGAAACTTTGGCAAAATAATTGTAAACGCCGGCTTCTGTCGGCTCAAAAGATCCCCAGTAGATCTTACTGCCCGACTGGTCGCTGTCATAGCGCAATTTCGTATCCTGAGCGGCAGCCGGGTCGGTACCCTCTCTATAGAAGCCAAGTCTCGCCAGCAAATTCGGCGCTTCCTTGCCGGCTAAAGCGGCATCGTCCGTCAGACCCGGAATATTCACGTTCACCGTGATTCGCCCTGTCGTTTTGCCTACGCCTAAATAAACATTATCCGTTACTGTGCTTGGCGTTCCCAGAGATGCAATCCGGAATGCCGGGGTTGCAGCGACCATGTCGCTGAGGAAACTTTCGCCTGAACCAATGCGCGCCGTCACTGCATAGTAGTATTTCGTTCCGTTTATCACATTGACATCAAGATAGTTGAGGTCAGCGGTAGATCCGACAAGCTGCACGGCTCCGCCTTCAATGGCAGCACGGTAAATCTGGTAAGACTCCGCTCCGCTCACACGGTTCCAGAAAAGATTCACTTTCCCCATATCGGCTTGCGCCTGAACACCGGTTACCTGCGGTACAGCCTGAAGTTCATAATCCGAAACCATCATGTAACCGGTTAGTGCCGGGACAGTCAAAGAGACTTTACCCGAAGCGACAACCGCCTTGGCACTTCCACCAAGTTGGTCGGTCAGAGCGAGCCCATCCGGCAGGAATCCGGCCACATCCGCTTCGATCGACTGAGAAGTCGCTCCCCGGTTCACGATGAGCAGAGCTCCGCGGGAATCGTTCTTACGCGCATAAGCGATAACGTTTCCTTGCGAATAGACGGCTTTAAGATCGCCGGTCCGGAACACGGCATTGTCACCGCGGACTTTAGCCGCTTTTTGGTAAACGCTCAAAAGATTCTGATAGTCGCCTGTTCCGCTGAACGTACCGTCCGCATTCGCCGCAACCCGTTCCCACGGGAAAAAGCGCCGGGAATCCGGATCTTTCGTACCGGTGAGGCCCACTTCATCCCCATAGTAAATCGTAGGAGCACCAGGGTAGCCCATTTGGAAAATAGCCGTCAATTCCTGGAGCTTTCTCGCATTCGCGCTTGCTTCAGGGGCGATGACAAGATGCTCTTCCTCCCACTCCGGATGGTCGTATTTGGTAATGGAACGCGTCGTATCATGAGAATCCACGAGGTTCATCAGCGCTTCCCAAGCTTCTTTCGGATAATCTTCACGGATCGATTCCAGCGCCTGATTGAACGCATCGGCATTGCCGCCCAGAAGGAAGCTTTGCAGAGCCCCGCGGAACCGGTAGTTCATAACGGAGTCAAACTGATCGCCAAGCAGAAACCTCGTAGCAACGCCCCACTCTTCGCCGATAATAACCGGCTCATCTATCGCTGTGCCGTTTACATTCGTGCGGCCTGCGGCCGATTTCACAGCTTCGCGAAACTTGCCCCAAGTGCCCGCCGACACATCCGGCGCCACGTCCAGCCGCCAGCCGCTCGTTCCCATCCACAACCAGCGTTGGGAGTTCGCAAATTGCATGGCTTTTTGCGCTTCAGCCTCGGTTAATCCAGTCAGGCTATGTCCAATGACATTGTCCCGGTAATGGATATTGTTCCACTCATGCTGCCCGGGAAGGGACAAGGTATCTGCCGGCAAATACTCCGTAGGCGCCGTTTGCGGGTCTTTGGCATCCATCACCGGCAGCGAATCATAGCCCCACCAAGCATCATATTTGTAATGCAGATTATCGTCGTCGCGGTCCTTCACTTTTTCATTCGTCACGGTAAACCAGGAGACATACCTGAAATCGTCCGGCCACTTGTAATTCTGGCCCGTCATCGGGTTGATCTGGCTCGTAAACGAGGCGCGAACAGCCGTTTCTGCCTGCTCTTGCGTCATGGAAGACGCGTTCATCTTATCGTAAACCGCTGCCCAATATTCGTAAGCGCCTATCTCCGGATATTTGCCATACCGGTCAAAATAAATCGAATCGTCACCGACGTGATTAAACACGCCGTCGTTAATCACTTTGATGCCAGCCGTACGGGCCGCTTTCGTGAAGTTCTCGAATACTTGGTCCGAGGCTTCCCGGGTTTTAACGTAATCCAAACCGGAAGTGGGATCACCCGGCGTATTGTAAACCGGCTGTCCGAACATTGGATCCAAATGCTTGTAGTCCGTTGCATCATATTTGTGATTGGACGCCGCCCATGAGACGGGGTTCAAGTAAACAGCCGTAATGCCCAGCGATTTCAAATAGCCTAGCTTCTGTTCAATCCCTTGAATGTCGCCGCCGTAAAATTCATTCGTCCAAGCCCCATCCGTTTTCGCATCCGGGTAATACGGCTTGTTCTCCGGCTTGGACCGGTCTGGATTCTCCGGCACAACGGAAGTCCCGCCCCAAACCTGAGCCGGTGTGGGATCGTTCGGCACGCCGCCGTCAAAATACTGGAGCTGCTGGCCATTCTTGCTCGTGCCATATTTGGGATCAAGGACACCGCGCGCGCCATCTACCGTCTTAGCCCGGTTGTTATCCTTCGATCCATCAAAAAATCTGTCCGGGAATATTTGATACACAACCGCATTTTTCATCCAATCAGGTGTTTGGTAATCCGGTGCGTAAACCGTCAGATCATAAGGAACGGCGCCTTCATCGACAACCGAGCCTGAGCCGCCCCGAAGACTGTCGTCGCCGTACTCCGCTTTTGACGAACCGTCGACAACAATAAATTTATAGCCCCAAATCCCAACCTTGCCTGCAAAATCAGCCCCCGGCACCGTAACTTCCCAGTAATCCTTGTCGGCTACGGTAGTGACTTTCTTCATTAAATAGGCTTTG
Source organism: Paenibacillus sp. FW126-R14 (assembly GCF_058789495.1). NCBI lineage: Bacteria > Bacillati > Bacillota > Bacilli > Caryophanales > Paenibacillaceae > Paenibacillus > Paenibacillus sp. FW126-R14. Next base: position 42,898 of record NZ_JBYTBS010000031.1, read on the forward strand.
GACAAGCCATCGGGAGCGCTCAGTTCCGCCTTTGCCGTCTGCAAGTCGCCCTTGGCCGCTGCGATACGGAGTGTGAGGTCCTGTCCGCCCGCTGGAATGGCGCCGAACGGCTTTTTGTACGTTACCGAACGACTGTCAAAAAAGAGGCTTTCCTTCTTGATTTGACCGTCGAAAGCGCCATCTTGCGGCACATAATCATGAGTAAGCGCTTTCGTTTGCGCGGCATTATCAAAGGTAAAAGTGACATCAGCCTCGTCTACCGTTGCAAGCTTCACATTGGCTCCCGCTGCCGTTCCGTAATTCGGGGCATCCCAATTGGAACCGAACACGATTTTAGCTTCATAGCTGCCGACCGGAATATGGCGCTGCAGCTTATATACCGTATTATTAAAAAGATAATCGACGAACATCTGGTTCGCTCCGCCCGGTGACCATTCCCCTTCTCCGAACAAAGATTGAATGCTGCCTACAAGGCGTGGCTGCTCGTTCGGACCGAGCGCCGGGATGTACGGCTGGATCCCCGCCACTCCGGGAAGTGAAATCCGCGCCTCGCCTATCTCATCGTTCACATAAAAACGAACCTCCGTCGTTTCTCCCAAGCTGAAGGCAAAATTATTGCCGTTGTTGGCGTATCCGTCCCAGGAGCCGCTTTTGACGATCTTAAATTCATAAGATCCGGCAGGAAGCTCTTTGGAAAAAGCATAAAATTCGCCCGTCAAGTGCTTCATGCGGGTATCCGTCGAGGCGTTGTCCCAGCCTTGAAAGCTGCCTGCAATGACCCATTTGCTTTTTCCGCCAGGCTGCTCCGTGAATGGATCCGCTGCCGCAAGCACACGCGTCGAGCCCGCGAACAGTCCGGTAAGCAGCTGCAAAGTCAGCAGAAGTGCGGATAGCGCAGACAAAAACCGCGTACCACGTTTTCGATACCATAAACCCATCGTTATGTATCCTCCTTGTATTTGGTAAAAAAAGCGCTTTCTTCAAAATATCATAGCATGCCCCTCTATCTACGTGAGTGTATAATATTGACAACCTGCCCGTATCTATGTGACTTGTTTATTTGAAGGAAACAGACTTCAGAGGCACTCGAGGTATAAGAAAAACCGCCAGGGTCACCCTGACGGTTGTCGTATTATTCAAGTTTGTCCCCAGCAATTGACTCCCGCCTGTCATAACTGTGAGACCGGAGGCTATGGGCACGGAGCAGCATCATTCCGACAACGGTATGAGCTTTCCGTGTATGACTAATCTTCCTTCTGTGGAGTCAAGCGTGTAATCGCAGGTTGACAGGGTAAGAATGACATCGCTTGGGGTTAACTCTCCGTCAGTCTCGTATAGCGAACGGTTCTGAATCGTATGCAGAAACGATGCATATTCAGCGTCATCGGTAAAATCGGTTTGAATATAATTGAAGTCAGTCGTCGTATAGTAAACTGCAAAAATGTCCACCCGATAGGATTGGTGCAAGCTTTCATAAAAGAACGTCCGGTGTGATTGAAAAAACGCCGGGTCCAAATATTTCTTTAAATTCCCGAACATGGAGCCATCCTTCATCCGGTGGCCATAAATAATCGTATTGCGTTCGTGTCCGCTTGCGCGATTTCGGAAATCCATGAACAGGCTACCGGCAGCCACGGGCTCCCTCTCAAAGTTTCTGCCCAAATAGTACTCATTGTCGGAAGCCTGGACGACAGGATAATCAATTTGGGTATCGCCGATTCGCAGCCATCCAACCGTATCCGGATTCCGCTCAAGCAAACGATCGAACTTGGAGGGCTCCCGGTTCTGTCCTGACGCCAGCGCAAGCTGAGCCATAGGCCAGCTTCCGGCCTTATACAGTTCCTGCGCCTCCTTCATAACTCTGCTGTTCTCGGAGCTGGCCCACACATAGCCAATTAGTCTGCAGGCGCAGCCAATAAACACGGCCAAGCAGAGAAGCACCACAAGGTTGGACGGCAGACTATTTTTTCTCAGCTTCCTAAATCCCGATAGGCACCATGTATAAACCCGCATCTTGATCATGTTTTACGATGACGTCAACTCCATAAACCGATTTGATCATAGGCTCCGTCATGATTTCATGTGGAGCGCCTTCCATAAACAGTTGGCCGTTTTTCATGACGATAAGCCGGTCGCTGTAGCGAATCGCCTGATTCATATCGTGCAGCACCATGACGATCGTCAATCCGTGTTCGACATTCAACTTTTTGATTAATTCCAAGATTTCGATCTGATAATACATATCCAAAAACGTCGTCGGCTCATCCAGAAATAAAATGGAAGTTCGCTGAGCAATCGCCATAGCGATCCAGACACGCTGTCTTTCACCGCCAGACAACTGCTGCAGGGTCTTCGTGCGTTTGTCTTGAAGATTCGTACAAGTCAGCGCCCACTCAATTGCCTCCTCGTCTTCCTCTCTCTCTTGCGTGAATAAAGTCCTATGAGGCAGCCGCCCAAAGCTTGTTAGCTTTTCAACCGTTAAATCGGAAGGAGCCTCATTGCTCTGGTGGACAACGGCCAGCTTTTTCGCCAGCTCTTTTGTTTTATACATATTTAGCTCTTTGCCGTCCAGAACGACCCGACCGGTATGCGGCGCATAATTGTTCGACATTACCCCCAGAAGCGTTGACTTCCCGCAGCCATTGGGGCCGATGATTGTCGTAATTTTGCCCATAGCAATCTCACTCGTTACGGATTTCAACTGATCGTTCTTCTTATCGTAGGAAAAAGAGATATTCTTAATTTCCATGAATCTTATCACTCTTTCTCAACATGAATATTAAAAACGGCCCCCCAATAACGGCCATAATAATGGAAGCAGGAATTTCGGAAGGTGCGAGCACCGTACGTCCCAGCGTATCGGCGGATAAAACTAATAGCGCCCCGCCCAAAGCCGAGAAAGGAATCAAAATCTTATGATCCGATCCTACTAATAGACGAGCAATATGAGGAACAAGCAAGCCGACGAAAGCAATCATCCCGCCAATTGCGGTCGCTACTGCAGCGAGTAAAACCGCTACTACAGAAATAATTAGACGTGCTCGCGTGACTCTAAGTCCCAAATTTTGCGCCGATTTATCCTGCAGCGAAAGCATATTGCACCAAGCGTATAAAAAGAAGGATACCACTAAACCGATTGTTCCGTAGAGGAGCATCACATGTACGTCATTCCATGTCTTCATCGTAAAGATCGAAGTGACGGCCTGATTAATGCTGGTGACCGCATAGCTTCCGCGATAATTAAACGACTGACCCAATCCCGTGAAGGTGGCGTTAATAGCAAGACCTACTAAGATAATGCGGATCGGACTCAGACCGGATTTCCAGGAAAAGGAATAGACCAAGAAGCAGGCCAACGCCCCTCCGAAAAAAGCAAACACCGGCAGCCAGTAAAACAACTGCGGAAACAGCGTAACAAACAGCAGCGAAACGACGCCCGCTCCAGAGGATATGCCGATCACCCCGGCGTCAGCGAGCGGGTTTCTCATCACAGCCTGCAGCAGAACGCCGGAAACGGCTAGTGTTGCTCCAACGAAAAGAGCCACAATAATTCGCGGCAAGCGCAAATCCTTAATAATCTCTACTTTCTTGTTTGTCCCCGTAAAAAGGCCTTGAATAAATTCAAGACCCCCGACTTTGATGCTTCCTGAGGTTACGGACACTAACGTTACGATGAGAAGCAGGAGGACAACGACTACCAAGCTCCATCCGATTTTATTCATGTATTCTCGTCCTTTGCTCATCCCTATTTTATGGATACAGCATCTTCATAAGCTCATCCAGGGCTTCCACAGCAGCAAGATTGCCCGTTGTTCCGAACAAATCCTCCTGCAAATCATACACCCGGTTATGCTGAACCGCCTCGAAATGCTTCCATATATCATTTTTCTGGAATTCCTTGTCGAACATTTTGATGACTTCATCCGGCAGCCCGTGAGCCGCTCGCAAAATAATGTCCGGGTTCGCCTGCTGCAAATATTCGGTGTTCGATGCCAAATATTCAACTTTCTGCCCTTGCACCACATTAATGCCGCCTGCCCGCTTAACCAGATCTCCGATATAGGAGTTCTCCGTCGCTACCAGATAGCTTCCCGGCACTCCAAGCAAAATGAGCACGCTGGGCTGCTTCTTGCCGGCGATCCTCTGATCGATTTCCTTTTGCTTGTCATTGTACTTCGCGACGATCGCCTGAGCCTGCTTCTGACGATTGTATTTATCGCCGAGCACGATAATTTCCTTGTTCATTTTGTCCAGACTTGTGAGATTAAGAAAAGTCGCTTGTACAGCGGCATTTTTGAATACCGGGGCCAAGTCATATTCCAATGTCGTCACCGACAGCACTTCTGTCGGGTCCAATGATTTCACAACCTCCATATTCGGACTCATCGGATTCCCGACTTTGGGTACCCCGTCGTAACGCTTGGGAAGCTCCTTCGAGCTGGTAGGCACGCCGGCCAAGTCCATCTCCAAAGCGTCCATTATTTGTGCAGCCGCAACCGTAGTCGCAACTACGCGCTTATCGCTCTGCACCTCGGCAGTTGGAACTGCTGTCTGAGAGACAGCAGCGTTGCTGTCCGAAGCCGTTCCCGCCGAGCAGCCCGCTGTCATGACCAACATAGCGGCAAGCAGCATCGCTCCCATTCTTTTATTCATGCCCGTTTCCACGTCCTTCCCCTTAAAAATTACAGAGGACACCAGTGACCTGGTATCCCCTTTCTGTCTATTTCTAACTACTTGGATTCAGCTTGCTTCAGCATCGCTAGAACCAAAGTAACGGCTTCCGCCCGGCTGGCGCTCAGGTTCGGAGCAAACGTATTGTTCTCACGACCGCTAATCAATCCGAGACGGTAGGCTTCCGCTACAGAGGACTGCGCCCACTGCGGGATTTCATCTGCATCCGCAAATGTTAACGGAGCATTGCCATCTGTCGACAAACCTAATGCACGAACAATCATAACAACCAATTCGGAACGGTTAATGCTTCGATCAGCTCGGAACGAACCGTCTTCATAGCCATTGATGATCTTAAGTCCGGCTACTGCCGCCAAGCTAGGCTTCGCCCAATCAGGAATGCTCTCAAGGTCGCTAAATGTCAATGCGCTGTCCGCAGCTTTCAACTTCAACGCGTTGCTGAGCATCACGGCAAACTCGGCGCGCGTCACTTGACCGTTCGGACGGAACTCGCCGTTCTCATAGCCACTGACAATGCCTAGCTCGATCGCTTTCTCAATTGCGGCTTTAGCCCAGTGGCCTTGAATATCCGCCCATTTCTTCGGCTTATCGCCTTTGACTTCATCATCTTTGTCGACGTAAGGTTTAATGTCGTTGCCATTAAAGATTAACTGCACATCGTAATCCCCTGTATAGTGACCGGCCCAATCCATTTTGATCAGAGCATAAATTTTTGTTTCCGGAGCAAAATCCTTCACAGCAAATCGAATGATTCTGCTGTTCTCTGCTCCATTCGTGCTAACGATCTCTGCATCTGCAAGCGTTCCATCCTCTTGCTGGATTTTGAAGCCCGGCATCTCTTTGCTTTTCGTTAAAGTAAGATACACGTAGCTTTTGCCGTCAATAACGGTCAGCTTAGCAGGATGCTTCACGAAATCATTTGTAATGGACTTCTGATCACGTCCGCGCAGCGTCATATTGAAGTCAACCGCATAGTCGCCAGGCTGGTAGGCTTCACTTAACGCTTTTACAACTACCGGCTTGATTTCGCCAGGCGATTGTACGCGTACAATACTGCTTTTATCAAATGTAAGATCAACATCGTAAGAATGATTATAACCAAGTTCCGGCCAATTCACTTTCACCCAACCGGCTGTTTTGACCGTTAAATCAGCGATAGGGAATTGAATAACGCGCGTATTTTTAGCTTCATCTGTGCTTACAACGTCTGTATCGCTTAAGCTGCCATCGTATGCTACTTGGAAAGCCGTCGTTTCTTTGCTTTGTTTAAGCGTAAATGATACGCGCATGTAGCCGTTAGTCACGGTTAACGTACCAGGCGTTACGACGTAGTCCTGCATAACCGATCTTTCCGTAGTACCGTGTTTAAGAATTTGATAATTAATACTGTAGGTGCCGTCTGCAATCCCATGGATATTTGCAGGTACCGAAGGTATGCTCGGTCCTGATGGGTTGCCTGTCCCTGGTCCCGGAGGCGTTCCAGGATTAACAGGATCCGTAGGATCCGTAGGGTTCGTAGGATCCGTAGGGTTCGTAGGGCCAACAGGGTCGGAGCCTGCGGACGTAGCATCTTTAAAGCTGATTTGATAGCTTGGATTCACAGTCTGACCGTTCTCTGTCACGGACAGATACATGTTATATGCTGCTGTTAAATCCGGCAGCTCATATTTGACTTCTTGGGAAGCGGCCAATACAGTAACAAGGTCCGATCGTTTCATTGCAATCGCAGGCAATATGTCCACTGTAGATTGATCCGGAAGAACCCGTTGCAGCTTCGTTATCGTTGTTCCGCTTTTCAGCTTAAAGTAGACGATATTCTTGCCGCTCTGTACGCTTAATCTGCTCGTGTCTTCCAGATAGGAACTTACCGGCGTTTGAACACCGCCCAGCGCACTGCCGTTCAGACTTACATTGTAATTGCCTTCTGAAAGCGGCTGATCGAGAGGGAAGATACGTGTCACGCTGCCTGCATCGAAAGCAATTTGCAGAGGTTGATCTTCATGAACAACGCCTGGAACATCAACGACAACTCTTGCATTCAGCTTTGCCGATACATCGTTAACTTCGAATTGAACGGTCCTCGTATCTTCGGCTTGATTGGCATTCAGAATCGTTGTTTCCACTAAAGTCCCGTTCCGTTCCGTCTTGAAGGACGTAATCCAAGAACTTTTCTTCAAAGTAAGGGAAACCGTCTTTTTCCCATTCTGAATCGTTAAGCGTCCGCTCGTTAAATCGGTATAGCTCTCCATCAACGACGATTCATTCGTTCCGTCTTTGAGCAGGTTAAATTTGATTTTGTATGACCCGTCTTCAGGCTGTCCGGGCTGTCCCGGCTGCGTTGGCTTTGGATTGTTCGCAATCACGGAAGCATCGAAAGCCGCAACTGCGGTTTGCAGTTCGGTTAAAGCGTCATCGACTTGCTTTTGCGTGGCATCAGCATGGTTAGCCGTACTCTGCGCAGTCGTAATTGCAGTTTGTAGGGCACTAATCGCGCTAGCCGGGAATTGGCCTGTGTAAATGCCTTCCTCCGCTTTGTCATGCTTATCTTGGGCGCTTGCAAGCGCTTGGTTCAGCTTCGTTTTATCCGCTGGAACAATTTTGATGGAATACAAGACATCATTAACTTTTAACTTGTTGCCCTCGCCGTTCACAAGCCAGATATTCGTCAGCGCCACCGGCGTAGAGGTCGATTGGGTAACCGACTTGGCTATGAATTCAAGCATCAGATACTGATTGTTGGCATTGAAGCTTTTCCCGCTTGCGCCAGTTAAAGTCAGCTTGAGCTGCCCCGGAGCTTGATCGGAATAAGCTAGAGAGAAATTGTCAACCAAAGACTTGGACTTGGACTTGTCGAGCTCAAGCAGGTTCGCATCGAACGTCAGCGTCATTTCCTGACCATACACCTGTTGATATACACTTTGACTTACACCTGTAATTCTGAAATTCAGATCCAGTACTTGCTTCGGCTCCACAGTCGATTCGCCGATTAACTCTGCTTTCTGCGGTACGATCCCGTTAGGATCAAATTTAAATAAGAAATTATTACCGGCGTATTGCGGTGGCGCTATCGTGTTATGTACGTAAGCAAGGATATTGGACGAAAGGTCCCTCACTTCAAACTCGATTACCCTCGTATTCGCTGCTGCATTTTGGCTTGTAACCACGGCATCAACCATCTGCCCATTCAGTTGTGTCTGAATGACATCCGTATCCGTGCTCTTAAGCACCGTCATAATCACTTTTCTTTTTCCCTGCTGAACGGATAAAGTTGCAGGATTGATAAAATAACTTTTCATGCTGGATTCTTTGCTTGGGTTCGTTGCGTTCAGCGTTTGATAAGGAATGCTGTACAGGCCGTCTTCGATAAACGGCACGATGCTGCTTGCATCGAATTTAAACTGGAAGTCGTTGGTAGCGTATTGAGGCGGCGCTATGGTGTTATGCACCCTCGCAGCAACATTTTGAGTCAAATCGGCTATCTCAAACTCAACTTCCCTTGTGTTAGCTGCCTTGTTGGTGCTGACAACATTCATTTCCACGAACTGCCCGTTCGAGTCCTTCGTCTTCAGCGAGTCCGTGTCCGAGCTTTTCAGCACAATAAACCGGATCGTCTTTTTCCCGTTCTCGTCCACCGTCAATTTAGCCGGTTTCACAAAATAAGATTCCATCGAGGACGTTTTCGTCGGATCCGTTGCATTTAATGCCGAAAAATAAATGTGATACACGCCGGCGCTCACTTCACCCGGCTTCGGATTGTTGGTGATCACGGAGGCGTCAAATGCCGCAACTGCTGTTTGCAGCTTGCTCAAAGCATCATTCACCTGCGCCTGCGTAGCATTCGCATTCTCAGCCGTTGTCTTCGCAGCAGTGATCGCAGCTAGCAGCGCGCTTACGGCATCGGCCGGATATTGGCCGTTATAGATGCCTGTTTTCGCTGCGCCATGTTTCGCTTGCGCACTAGCAATCAATTGATTGAGCCCTGTTTTATCAACCGGAGCTTGCTCTGGAGGCGTAATGCCTGTTGTATCAAATCCGATTTGCAAAGGCTGGTCTTCATGAATACCAAACTCGGTGATGTCAACTTTTACTTTGGCGTTTAATCTGGCCGATAAGTCGCTGACTCCAAATTGGACCGTTCTCTTGTCTTCCGCCTGATTAATGTTGAGTGTCGTTGTCTCAACCAAGGTACCGTTGAGCGCAGTCATAAACGATGTAATCCATGAGCTGTGAATTAATGTGAAGGAAGCCTTCACTTCCCCGTCTTTCACAGTTAAACGTCCGCTGTTTAGATCGGCGTAGCTCTGCATCATCGATAGTTCGTTCGTACCATCTTTGTATAGATTAAATTTGACAGGGTAGTCCCCGTCTGGAAGCGCTTGATTACCGGCGTTCGCACTACTAGCCGCATGAGCTACTGAATCTTGACTCAGCGGGAAATGTACGGTGCTTAACAGCACAAAAAACATAAGAAAGATCGTTCCGACTTTCCTTAGTCGATTCTTCAAAATGATTACTCTCCTTCGTTCCTGAAATCCTTGTTGAATTAACGCTTTGCGAATTTGCGAATTAAAATAAATGATGAGATCAATAGCAGAGCAACAAGCACAGTAACCGGAGTCGTGTCTCCGGTTTGCGGATTCACGGCCACAGGCTTCTTCTGATCCGCTTTGACAGCAGGAGCTGCTGCGGGAGTCGAGCCGTCACTCTTCGTTTTCGGTGTTACGTTTGCTGCCGTGTCGGCCTTCGATTCAGCCGTGCTGAGCGCTTTCATACTCTTCGCGTCAAATGCAAACCGAATCGTATAATCATGATCGTAATCGACCGTTTTCACCGTCACATGGATCTTGGCCACGAGCGGATTCGATACATCCTTCACTTTGAACTGAACCACGCGCGTATCCTCTGAACTATCGCTGTTTACCACTTGCGTGTCCGCGAAACCTCCGCCATTGTCCACTTTAAAAGCTGTGACCCATGAACTATGATTCAGCTTCATTTGCATGGTCATTTCGCCATTTTTCACCGTAATGGTCGCTGGCTTCTCCCAATAATCGTTAGCCATGGAAGCAGAGTCATTATCCCCTTGAATAACCGTATAGCCAATGGAATACGTCCCGTCTGCGAGAGCAGCAGCAGCTTTCGATGCAGGCACGTACAGAATCACGGCGAAAATCAGCATCAAGAGCATGGAAACCGGGATGGATAAGTACTTTTTCATGTTCTTTTTCACTCCTTTCATCGATACAAATGAAAATAAAGATAATGATAATCATTATCATCATAAAATCAAAAAAAAATAATAGAACCTCTATTCTATTACTTTACACACCTCCGTTTCCTAGTTGCATCCTAAAGATAGCGCAGACAGGGCGACTACAGAGAATGAGAATCATTATTATTTAATGTGTGCGGTTTTATCTTAACTTAGCTTTATGAAAATTGTCAATACATACTAGAGCCCTCGTTTTATTCTGAAAAAGTTTGCATTGACATACGATAATGATTTTCATTATCATTTAGTGGCTGGTGTCCTATTCTATCCATTGACATTTATTAAAATTCTCGGAGGTTTCCTTTATGAAAAATATTCATTGTGTTTTAGTAAGCACACTGCTGATCGGGCTGCTGTCAGGATGTGCCGCTTCTCCCCCGCAAAGCCCGGATAACAGCCAACAAGCAAGCAGCGGCTCTCTTTCAGTAACAGATTTTGCCGGCCGCCAAGTTACTTTCTCCAAGGTTCCGACCAAAGTTGCTGCTCTTAGCAATGGTGAAATGGATATTGTCTACGCGCTCGGCGGCGAATTGGTGGGCAGACCTACATCCACTGCTCCTCTTTCCATCAAAGAAGCGGCAAAAATCGAACAAGTCGGAACGCCTCACGGCATGGACTTGGAGAAAGTAGCGCTCGTCCACCCGGATGTCATACTCGGCAATAATCCTTTGAACCTGAAAGACGTGCCAGCTATCGAGTCGCTCGGCTCCAAAATGATTTTAACTGACGCGAACAGCGTTGCAGAGATCCAAAAACAAATCAGGCTGTTCGGCGATGTGCTGGGTAAAAAGCCGCGCGCCGACGAGCAAATTCTCGCTATTGATAAGAAGATTGGCGAATTGCAAAAAAATCCGCCTGGGCAAAAGATACGCGCATTGCTTGTTTACGGCGCTCCGGGCACCTATATGGCTGCGCTTGGCAACTCGCTGAGCGGTGATATCCTCTCGATCGCAGGCGGGGAGAACATTGCGGCAGACTATCCAAGCCTGGATAAATACCCGCAGTATGCGCAGCTCAATACAGAGAAAATTATGAAATCGAACCCGCAGATCATTTTCTTTATGGGACATGGAGATACAGACAAAGTGAAGGAGGGCTTCTTGAAGGAGATGCAGCAGAACGCGGCATGGAACAGTTTGGACGCCGTTAAAAACAATCGGATTGAAGTGCTGCCGTCAGATTTGTTCGGCTCCAATCCGGGAACCCGTGTGATTGAATCCCTTGAGCTGATGCATAAGCTTCTCCTTTCTGCTAAATAACCTATGAACATACAACAGCGTAATACTAGAAGAAAAATTAGCTTTATTGTCGCTCCCATCCTCGTCGTTCTCGTGTCCTTATACGGATTAACTTACGGCTCCGTACAAATTTCGCTCAGCGAAATCTGGGCCGTCTTCACAGCGGAGGGATCGCCTCTGCACGAGAAAATCATTATGAATCTCAGGTTACCCAGAGTGCTGATTGGCTTGCTCGTCGGCGCATGCTTGGCTGCATCCGGAGCCTTGCTTCAAGGTGCGATGAAAAATCCGCTATCCGATCCAGGCGTAATCGGCGTCTCTGCCGGCGGAGGCCTTGCCGCCGTTGTCACCATGATTATTTTTCCGCAATACAGCTATTTGCTGCCTATTGCCGCTTTTCTCGGAGCGTTCGTCACCTCCGTTTTTATTTATTTGCTAGCTTGGGATAAGGGCTCTTCACCGCTCAAAATTATTTTGGCGGGCGTCGCCATCAACGCTCTTCTAGGGGCTGCGACAAGCGGGGTCATGGTTGTGTTCAGCGACCGTGTTCAGGCCATTTTGCCTTGGCTCGCGGGAGGATTAAGCGGGCGCAGCTGGCACCACTTGGCATTCATGGCTCCCTATGCGCTGCTTGGTCTCGGTTTATCCGCTTTGATGATCAAGCCTTCCAACCTGCTGCAATTAGGGGACCATACGGCGCAGCTGTTAGGCCAGAAAGTCGAACTTCAGCGGCTGCTTATCATTTTATTATCTTCCTTATTGGCGGGGGCGGCTGTCAGTGTGGCAGGCTTGGTGGGTTTCGTCGGTTTGATTGTTCCTCATGCTATTCGCCTGCTGATTGGGGATGATTATCGTTTTCTGCTTCCGTTATCCATTTTTGGCGGAGCGGCTCTCGTCGTTCTTGCCGATACGGTGGCGCGATCGTGGTTTGATCCGATTGAGCTTCCTGTCGGAATTTTGCTTGCGGGGCTGGGTGCGCCGTTCTTTTTATACTTGTTGAAGAAACGGAGAATTATGTAATGTCTGCCATTGAAACGAGTCAGGTCCACCTCCATATCGGCGGTTTTCAGCTTCAAAATGTGACTCTTTCTATCCCTTCTGAAAAAATCACAGCCATCGTAGGGCCCAACGGCTCCGGCAAATCGACTTTACTGCAAACGATGACCCGCCTACTGATCCCTGACCAGGGAGAAGTTCTCGTGCAGGATAAGCCTCTGCCTCACTATAAAACCATGGAGTTTGCCAAAACAGTCGCGCTCATGACGCAATCCAAGCACACCATTCCGAATCTAACCGTGGGCGAGCTTGTCGCGTATGGCCGTTCGCCATACAAACGGATATTTGACCATTTGAATCAAGAAGACAGGGATATTGTTCAATGGGCCATGGAGGAGACACATACGCTGCGGCATGAGAACCGCATGTTTCACACCCTATCGGGGGGCGAACAGCAGAAAGCGCGGCTCGCTATGGCATTAGCGCAAAAAACGAATATTATTTTACTCGATGAGCCGACTACTTTCCTTGATATTGCCCATCAGCTGGATGTCATGGAAATGCTCGTGAAGATCAATCAGGCTTACCGCATGACCATTGTTATGGTGCTTCATGATCTCCAGCAAGCTGCGAATTACTGCCATTACCTCGTCGCTATGAAGAGGGGCGAAATTCGAAAAACAGGAAACCCCAAAGAGGTCATAACGGCCGAATTTCTAAAAGAGATTTATCAGATCGAGGCCAAGGTGAGGTTCGAAGAAGACTACGTCAACATTATGCCTCTTCGAAAATTGTAAAAAAGACCGTCTGTCACAGCATCCACGCTAGCTATAGAGCGGAATCCTCACTTCAAAGGCGCTTCCTTTCCCCATCTCGCTTCGAACGCGGATGCTTCCGTTGTGGAGCTCGACAAGCTCCCTGACGATGGCAAGACCCAAGCCGGATGAGCCTTTATGCTTCACCGGCCGGCCTCGTTCCACTTTAAAGAAACGTTCCCAGATGAGCCCTTGATCCTCCGGCGATATCCCGATTCCGGTATCGGTTACCGTGATCAGAACGCACTTCTCGGACGGAATCGCAATCGTCTTCAGCTCTATCGTTCCGTTCTCGGTGAACTTGACCGCATTTTTGATCAAATTGTTCAAAATTTGTTCCAGCCGGTCCGGATCGGCGTAAGCCTGCGGTGAATCTTCTTCCATGACGCAGTCGATGACCGTTCCCCGGGCTTCGGCTTCCGGATGGAATTTGAAGGCCAGCTTGGACAGCATCGCCTGAACGTCGACCGCCATCCATACGAGATCGATTTCTTTATTTTCCAGCTTCATCAAGTCGGTAATATCATCAACCAACCGGTTCATATGCAGGGTTTCGTTATACATGATTTCGTAGTATTTCTCTCGCGCTACCTCTTCGATCAAACCATCCTGCAGAGCCTCCAAAAAACCCTGCATCGCCGTTAGTGGAGTACGCAGCTCATGCGAAACATTCGCCAAGAAATCATGCCGCATCTGGTTCAACTTCCGCTTCTCCAGGTCGACGCGTTCAAGCTGCTCCATCATGTCGTTGATCGTCGTCGCCAGCTCCCCGATCTCATCCTTGGAGTCTATTCGAATTCTCTCGCTGTAATCTCCAATAGCAATCTTGGCTGCCGCCTTGTCAATCTGTTGGATGGGCCGGGTAATCGACCAGGATAAATAGAAGGATACGCCAAATGAAAAGAAAATACCAAGCAGCGTAACCCAAAGGATGGTTTCTCTAAGCTGAGCGATCGTCTCATTCATGCCTTTAAGAGGCGAATGCAGAACGATGCCGCCGTATACGTCGTTGTCTTTACCCCACGGGACGGCAACCGAAAGCATGCCTTCCTTGAGTCCCTCGAATTGATTCCATTTCGCTGGTTCGCCGTTGATAACTTTATTGACCATATCCGTACTGACGACCTTGCCTGCGTTCACCTCATCCTTGGAGGAGGTAATGACAATGTTGCCGTTCCTGTCGAAAATCCAAATGCGCGTGTCAAAGACTTGATCAAAAAAATGCAGCAGCTCCTTAAAGCTGTTATTCGGATTCACCTGATTTTGGATAGCGAGATTGACCTGCTTGGCCTGGCGGATCATCTCATTGCCTTTGGAGTTGATTATGTATTCTTTAGCAAACAATGAAATCACGAGCCCCACCGCGCAAAGCCCCAGGAGCACCGTAACGATGGAGCTGGTCAGCATTTTGCCGAGAATGCTTTTATTCGGTTTCAGGTGCATGCTTCAACCTCAAATTTGTAGCCCACTCCCCATACCGTATGAATACACACATTGCGACAGTGGCTTAACTTTTCACGCAGTTTTTTGATATGAACGTCCACCGTTCTCATATCGCCTAAAAATTCATAGCCCCAAACCTGCTCCAGGAGCTGTTCTCTCTTAAACACATTGCCCGGTGATTTTGCAAAAAAGGCGAGCAGCTCAAACTCCTTGGGGCGCAAGTCGATTTTCGTGCTGTTTGCGATGACTTCCCGGCGGGTCACATGAATGACCAAATCATCAAACTCATAGTGGGATGGCGCGTCAACCTCTGTGGACGGTTGTCCCTTCTGCATTCTGCGAAAGATCGCTTTAATGCGCGCCACCAGCTCCCTCGGGCTGAAGGGCTTGGTCATATAATCGTCCGCACCGAGCTCAAGACCGAGCACCCGGTCAAATTCATCGTTCTTCGCCGTCAGCATAATGACGGGTACATCATAACGTTTTGTGATCTCCCGGCACGTTTCAAAACCGTCGAGTCCGGGCATCATGACATCCAATATCACGATATCAGGCTTTAATTCCGCAAGCATGGCCAAGGCCGAGACGCCGTCAGGTGCTTCAATCAATTCGATAAGCTGCTGACGGAAATAGAGTCGTACTATTTCCCTCACATTCGGATCATCATCCGCGATCAACACTTTCCAGGGCACAGCGGTTCACACCTTTCTATGATCCTTATATAGGATTCTGACTCCACTTCCATTTTAAGTGGGTAGCCGCTGGATTATTTATACAAATAGGATGAAATGTCTGATCCGGGGATATCAATGGCCTGCGATGGATGCCGGCGACTTACATATCGAAAAGGCCATCCCTAGTCATTTCTATGACTTATGGGACAGCCTTTGGTGTAGTTATGCTTCTGCGATTAAAATAAAAAGTCTACCACGAAGACAGCGCCGTTCTCTTCCATGTGTTAGGGGCCACACAAACATACACGTACCCGTTATCCCATGCGATCTCCCCCTCTTGCCCGGGGGAGGAGGACGAGGCCGGCGTCATGGATTTCCGGATGCGGATGCTGTCGTCGCTGATATCAAGCTTTGTCTTGGCATCCGTATTCCCAATCCCAATGTTGCCGCTGCTGCGCATGATGGTTAGCACGTTGTCCAGCGCTTTGCCGTCATCCCCATAGCGGATAATTTGCAGATTGGAACCGGCATTCCCTCCCGCTTCCTCCGAAGCATCTGCGCGCATCGCCCAGCGCGGAGTCGTTATATTCCCGTCCACCGATTTAGCCCAAGTCAAATCGCGATTGACGCCCTCGGTTCCGGCAATTCGCAGAATGCCATCCATCACATTGAAATTGGAGGAATGCGTGCGAATTTCAGCCACATCCTGGTCGAACGGAATTTCCAGACGCGTAAACAGCTCGTTCGCGTTTTTGCCGTCAGGCGACATTGTCGTTTCAAACGACATATGATTATGATCGTGCTGTTCAGGGTCATTCGCCTTGGCATGAGAGACGATAGCCGTCTTATCTTTACCGTTCTCGTCCAGCCAGGATATAGCCGGCTTCGCCCGGTCTTTCGTCCATTGAAGCCGGATGAGATCCGACAAATGGCCTTCTGCGGAAATCCACTGCTTGTCTGTAGAAAGGTGAATCCTGTCATTATGAGGGATTTGAATACCTCCTCCAGGCAAAGACGACTCCTGAAAGGTATTAGCCGTATCGCTGCCACTTGCGAGAACCATCCCTGAAATGCCGAGAGCCGCACCAGCCAACAGTGAAACAACCAAACCCGGAATTTTCATTGAACTTATCCTCCTTTTTGGAATAATTCGATCCATCTCACGTAATCATGGATAGCGACTCCAGAATAGCTCGGATAAGGTGAGAGCTTCTCCTTGACCACTTGCAATTCAGCCTCCATGTTCACAGGATTAAGCGCATAAAAGGTCGTGTGATCGCCTTCCTTGCTGGGTAGCGTATCAACCGCTACAACGGCTTGTTTCTTAAGCGTCGCCGCTTCCAGGATGATTGGTTTGGCCTTGGCGATTATGCCGTTACTGCCCAAAGCGTTATTGCGATAAGCCATAATGACGATACAGTCCGCCTTCTCAAGCAGCCACGCGCTAAAGGAGTAGCTGGTTCCCGGAACCATATAGCTGTTTATCCAAAAGGGAATATCAAAGGCCATCGTCATGCTGCGATCGGTGCTTCTTACTTCCTTTTCAATCAGCCTGATCGTATCCATCCAACGTTCGAGCACCCAGGTCTGATTCGTTTTCCAAATGTCCAGCGTATACGGTTCAATATCAAAGTGGTACCCTTGGAAACGCTCCTGGGCATCCACAGAAGCATTATATTGGGTAACCGCCGCAATCCATTGCCGGATATTGGGATGATTATCGGCATAGATCCAATTCGATTTGCCGGCCAGCGCCTCAACCTTGATGCCCAGATCATTTGCTCTGCGGATAAAATTCCGGTAAATGTCCTGAGCCGGATACGTTTTCTCATAGCGCAGATAAAGGACAGTCAGCTTCTGGTTCTCGGCAAACTGAAGAATGCGGTCACCATCCGTCTCAATCATCTTGCTGTCCCAGATCCAAGTTGCTCTTTGCGCTTTGTCAGACGACGTCACAAGCACTACATTGCGATCCTTCAGCCAATCGACATCGGCACCGAGGCTTTCGCTTACCGCCCTGAGCGGGACCATGGTCCGGTCATTTTTAATGACTGCCGGCGCGTCCAGATCAACCGTTTGGCCGTTGACGGAGGCATCGTTTCGACCGATCGTTAGTACCGCAGATTTGTGCTCATTGCGAAGGGTCACCTGCTCCAGCAAACGATCCCATTTGACCTCGGCCCCCAATTTTTCAGCGATCTCTCTTGCCGGAACCATCGCACTGCCCGACTGCTCATCGATGTACGGCTGCACATCTGCAAAGTCCATCTTTTCGCCGTTCACCTCCACATCTAGCTGGGGGATATGAGAGTATACCGGGATCAACATGGACACGCTCAATAAAATCAGGAAACCGACGAAACATGCCGTCGCCTTTCTCATATGTTCGAATGGATTAAACAACGCTATATTCAAGTTCTTCCTTTACCACCTCTACAATGCCCTCCACGTAGCCGGACAGCTCCCTTTCATCCGGGCCCTCCGCCATCACACGCACCAGAGCCTCCGTGCCCGAAGGCCGCACCAATACACGGCCGCGGCCGGCCATCTCGCTCTCAACATGCCGGATAGCAGCGTCAATTCGCCGGTTGCCTTCCAGCTTGTACTTGTTTTTCACCCGCACATTTACAACCAGTTGGGGGAATTTCACTACGGGCGCGGCAATCTCGGACAAAGGCGCGCCTTCCTGGCGCATCGCCTGCAGCAGCTGAACGGCGGATAGCAAGCCGTCCCCTGTTGTCGAATAATCCAGCATAATGATATGCCCGGATTGTTCGCCGCCCAAGTTGTACCCGCCTTTCCGCATCTCTTCCATCACATGGCGGTCTCCAACTTTGCTTTTCAGCGAATTCAAGCCCTTATTATGCAGCGCTTTATGAAAGCCGAGGTTGCTCATGACCGTGGAAACGACGGTGTTATGACGCAGTTGGCGATGCTTAGCCATCTGAGCAGCAAGGATATATAAGATATGATCTCCGTCTACGATTTCCCCACGCTCATCGACCGCGATCAGTCTATCCGCATCGCCGTCGAAAGCAAGGCCTGCATGGGCTTGATGCTCCAGTACGGCTTTACGGAGATCCTCCGGGTGCGTCGAGCCGCATTGTTCGTTAATATTCAAGCCATTCGGCTGATGATGAAGCATGATCGTCTCCGCTCCCAATTCGGAGAAAAGACGCGGGGCCAGCGAGGAAGCGGCACCGTTGGCGCAATCGAGCACGACCTTGCACCCTGCCAGCGAGCCGGTTACCGTGGACTTCAGGTAGCTCACATAGTCCAGAGCGCTCTGCGCGTCATCGCACACGGTCCCGATACCGGCCCCGACGGGACGCGAATCCCGGTGCTGCTTGCCCTGCAGGAGGGCCTCTACTTCCGCCTCCCACTCGTCAGGCATTTTGAAGCCGTCCCTGCCGAAAAATTTAATCCCATTGTCCTCCACCGGATTATGAGACGCCGATATCATCACCCCTGCATCCATCCGCGCATGCCGCGTGATATAAGCTACGCCCGGCGTCGGCAGCACGCCCAGCCTCACGGCATCGGTTCCGGCGGATAACAGTCCGGCGACCAAGGCGGCCTCCAGCATGTGACCGGAAATGCGGGTATCCCGCCCGATAACGACGCTTGGCCGCTTCCTCCCGCAGCTGCGTGACAGTATGCCGCCTACAATGAGGCCCAGTTCAAAAGCCAGTTCCGGCGTTAATTCGCGGTTCGCCACCCCTCTGATGCCATCCGTACCGAAAATAACTCCCATATCGCCTCTCCTCCCCATGACTTGTTAGGCAAACATCCCCGTTCGTGCATAAAAGACTCGATTCGCCTCTTCCAATTGTTCCGGCGTATTAATCCCCATAACCTCTTCCGGGTCCTCGAGAACGATCGCTTCGAATCGCTTCGAACCGCCCGAGATGCCCGTCTGCCTCATCACCTTCACGATATCGGTCAAATAGTACTCGTGCTGGGCATTGTTATTGGCAATGCCAGGGAGCGCACGAAACAAACTTTCATTATCAAAACAGAAAATCCCCGTATTGATCTCGGTAATCCGTTTCTGCTCTGGCGTCGCATCCTTCTCTTCCACGATGTCGATCACCTCGCCGCTTAAAGAATCGCGTATAATTCTGCCATAGCCGGTCGGGTCATGGAGCACAGCGGTCAATACCACCCCGGAGCACGAGCCCTCCCTCTGGGCAGCAAGCAGCCGTTCGATGGTGGATTGCCTGATGAGCGGCGTATCTCCCGTAAGCACCAGGGTCGATCCGCATCGATTTCTCAGCAGGGGTTCGCACTGAAGAACGGCGTGCGCTGTTCCAAGCTGCTTCGCCTGCTCGGCGTAAATCGTCCGAACCCCCAAATATTTGCTGACAAGCTCCCCCTTATGACCGATGACCGTCATAATCTGGCTGACGGGCATGCTTTCCAGCGTGTTGACCAAATGTCCGACCATCGGTATGCCGCCGACGGGATGAAGCACTTTGGGCAGCTCCGACTTCATCCGTGTGCCTTTCCCCGCAGCTAACAAAATTGCGAAAGCTTCCATGTGAATCACCCCCAGTATCGTTTATTCGACCGTAACGCTTTTGGCTAAATTGCGCGGTTTATCAATGTCGTTGCCCAAGGCCAAGGAGGCGTAATAGGAGATCAGCTGCAGCGGCACGACCGCCAAAATAGGCGCCAGCAGCGAAAGCGACGGAGGAATGAAGCAAATTTCATCCACCGCGTTAAGCAGACCCACATTGCCTTCAACCGTTATCCCCATGACATGGGCCCCGCGAGCTTTTACTTCTTTAATATTGCTGACCGTTTTTTCATAAAGATCCATCTGTGTGGCCAGCGCAATAACCGGCGTATCCTTCTCGATCAGAGCCAATGTGCCGTGCTTCAGCTCTCCGGCCGCATAAGCTTCCGAGTGAATATAGGAGATTTCCTTTAATTTGAGAGATCCCTCAAGAGCAATGGCATAGTCCAGTCCCCTACCGATAAAAAACAGGCTGTCCGCTTCCTTAATCGATTCGGCAAAAAGCTTAACCTCGTTGGCGTTCTCCAGCACCTTCTCCACTTGCACGGGAAGCGCCTTTAATCCTTGGACCAGCTCCGTATGAAGCTCTTTATCCAGCGTCTGTCTTTCCTGCGCCAAATAGATGCTGAACAAATAGAAAGCAAGCAGTTGAGCGGTATACGCTTTGGTCGATGCCACCGCAATTTCCGGACCGGCTTTGGTCGCAATCACATAGTCGGCATCCCGCGCGATAGAGCTCGTCGGCACATTCGTAATGGCCAGAATTTTAGCGCCCTTTCTCCTGCTTTCGTGCAGGGCGGCAAGCGAATCCGCTGTTTCGCCGGATTGGCTGACGACGATGACCAGCGTTCTATCCGTTATGATCGGATCGCGGTACCTGAACTCCGATGCGATATCGGGCTGGACCGGGATTCGCGTTAATTTCTCAATCATCGTGCTGCCGACGAGTCCAGCGTGGTAGGCGGTGCCACAGGCGACGATGAAAATTTTGTCCACGTCTTTGAACGCACCCGCTCCGTGCTCTAATTCCGGGAAGCTGACTTGATCCTGGTCATTGATGCGTCCCAGCATCGTGTTTCTGAGCGTTAACGGCTGTTCATGAATTTCCTTCAGCATGAAGTGTTCGAACCGGCCCTTCTCCACCTGTTCGGCGCTCCAATCGATTTGCAGCAGCTTACGGTCCGACGGCTCCCCTGTTTCGGCCTTCGTGATGAAGATGCGGTTGCGGGTAATGACCGCAAGATCGCCATCCTCCAATATATACACCTTGCGGGTATGCTCAATTAAAGCTGAAATGTCCGAAGCAAGGAAGTTCTCCCCTAAACCTGCGCCAATGACAAGGGGGCTGGACTGTCTGACCGCGACAAGCTTATCCGGCTCATGCTCGGTCATGACGCCGAGTGAATAGGCTCCCTGCAGCTTCCGGATCACCATTCGCATAGCGGCCACGAGATCGCCTTGGTAATGCTCGGCGAGCAAATGCGCGATCACCTCGGTATCGGTCTCGGAAGTGAACGTGACTCCCTTCAGCTCAAGCTCCTTTTTCAACTCCATATAGTTTTCCACGATGCCGTTATGCACGACGGTAAACTTGCCCGACATATCCGTATGAGGATGCGAGTTCGCGTCCGACGGCTTGCCGTGTGTCGCCCAGCGCGTATGGCCGATGCCGGCCGATCCCTTCAAGGGCTGCTTATTCAGCTGACCCGATAAGTTCGCCAGACGTCCCTCCACCTTGCTGATCTTGATCTGGTCCTGCTCCAGCACCGCGATCCCAGCGGAATCATACCCTCTATACTCCAGCTTGCTTAATCCATTCAACAGAATCGGCTGCACATCTCGTTGTCCGATATAACCTACAATGCCACACATCGTTGTTTCTCCCCTCTATGTTGTAATGAGATTAAAATTAAACCCCTACCGCGAGTTTCACTTCTTGTTTATGAATGCCGGTACCCAGCTTATAAATATTGTCGGCCTGAATGTCGGCGAACGCATTGCGCGTATCGATGATCGGCACGCCCAACTTCGCCAGCTCCATATTGTTGAAGCTGCGGTGATTCGTGATCAGCACCATGCAGTCATACTTGGCAAATGCAGACAGATCATAGTCCACAGAATGGACCACATGTCCGAGCTTATCCAGGAAGGAGCCCGCATGCGGGTCGTAATAATCCACGTGAGCTCCGCTCTCCAGCAGCAGCTCGTACAGTTCAAGGCCCGGCGATTCACGAAGATCGTCTACGTCCGGCTTATACGCCATTCCCAAAATAAGAACCTTTGAATTACGGATGGACTTCGCATACATATTAAGCACCTGCGAAGCTTTATAACGGACATACTCCGGCATATTATCGTTAATCGACTGCGCCAGCTCGATAAACTTGCTGTAGAAACGGAATTCCTTCGCCTTCCACGACAAATACATCGGGTCAAGCGGAATGCAGTGACCGCCGATGCCAGGTCCCGGGTGGAACGGCATGAAGCCGAACGGCTTTGTCGAAGCCGCTTTAATGACCTCCCAGACGTCGATGTCCATTTTGTCGCACATCATGGCCATTTCGTTAATGAACGCAATGTTAATACTGCGGAAAGTATTTTCAAGAAGCTTGGACATCTCCGCCACCTTCGGAGAGGAAACGGGAACGACATTTTTCACCACATGACTGTATAAGGTAACCCCAAGTTCCATGCACGCTTCGGTCGTGCCGCCGATCACCTTCGGCGTGTTATAGGTGTTAAAGTTCGGATTGCCCGGATCGACACGCTCGGGTGAGAAGCAGAGGAAGAAGTCCCTGCCCACCTTCAGTCCTTGCGCTTCCAGCTCATACTGAATCAATTCCTCGGTAGTTCCCGGATAGGTCGTGCTCTCAAGAACGATCAAAGCCCCTCGCTTTAGATTTTTCTTGATTTCCAGGACGACACTCTTAATATAGGAGGTATCCGGATCCTGATTCTCGCTCAGCGGAGTCGGAACGCAGATGCTGATCGCATCCAGCTTTTGAACCGTATGGTAGTCATCGGTCGGATTAAATCGCCCGGACTCGATCGCTTTCTTGACCTCTTCGCTCGGAACGTCCTGAATATACGATTCGCCGTTTTGAAGCGACTGCACCTTACGGAAATCCAGATCAATGCCATACACCGTAAACCCGCCCTTTACCATCTCCATGCATAGGGGCAGCCCCACATAGCCGAGACCGATGACCCCAACTTTCGCGGTTTTTTCCAGAAATTTAACCTTTAAATTGTTATATACACTCATCATGCTTCCACCCTTCCGTTTATGATTTCTCGTTTACTAACGCTGCCGGGAGCTCAGTTTTTTGATCCGCCATTCTAACTCCGAAATGGAGAAAGGCTTCGTCACATAATCGGATGCGCCCAATTCAAAGGCTCGATCCATACTTTTTGGCAGCTGCTTATCCGTAAGAACAATCACCTTTCCTTCACTGGAATAGTCCCTTTTGATCTTATCGATCAATTGATAGCCATCAAGAACCGGCAGGTTCAATTCCGTGATCACCAAATTTGGCATGATTTTCTCGAATTTCTCGAGCGCTTCGCTTCCGTCTCTGGCCTCTTCCACCTTGTAACCGTTAAGCTCCAGCCGCAGTTTGACAAATTCTCTGCTCACTTCGTCCGGGTCCGCGATCAGAATGGAGGAGATTCCCTGCCGTACCCCTTGATTCATAAACAAATGAATATCTCTGCTCACTCCTTTCGCTTGAAGTGCTGTATGAAGCAGCTGTGACAGCGACTGTTCGGTCAGCTCTCCGCTCTCCGGGAAGTTGGCGACAACCATTTGCCCCTGGAGCAAGCCCTGCCGTTCCGCAAAATCTTTGAGAACGAGCGATGCATAGTGGGTGTCGACCAGCTTTTGCCCGGCCAAAACGACCCCGAGAAGACCGCTTGGGTCCAAGTAGAAGCATTGAAGAGGCATCTCCGGCTCAAAGCCGCTCATATAGGTCTGCATTTGTTCCAACACCTTCTGATTGACCGCTGAGCACGGAGCCAGAATAATCCCGCATGAGGCACCTTCTTCATATGAGGCCTGGACTCGCCGGGCCAACTGGAAAATTGCTTCCTGAATCGGATCATGAACTAATACTGCCATCTTCTCCACTCCTCTTGTTTTCTGTTATTTATTAAAATTAGTTCGGACCATCGTTCCCCATGAGTTGTTGTTGCGCAGGAATTGGATATGTCCGTTTAACCTCCACCACACGCCAATCTGCCGGTAGCCGGCAAACATCAAGAAGGAATATAGAATCATTTTGTTTAAATCGCTGAGTTTCGGATAACGGCCGAAGGAGGTTTCTTCAATAAACAAGGCCCCCAGGCTTAAGGAAAAGCAGGAAAATAAGTTCACTAAAGAAAAGATGACCACCGTCTTCCAATCCGTCATGTCCAGCATCCAGTATCCTAAAATAGCGAGCATCCCGCTGAGACGGAAATACGGATTCAACGTTTCGAAGACAATGTTATAAGGAAGCGTCAGCAGTCCAAAAATTTTATATTTCGGACGCAGCACCATATGGATGCCTTCCTCAATCATATTTTTCAGATTTCCCCGCCCCCAACGCTTGCGCTGGCTGCTCAAAATCCGATAGGAATCAGGCGCTTGCGTCCAGCAAACGGCATCGGGGCAAAAGGCTACCCGGTAAGGGATCTTGTTTTCCAGGCAATAGCGGTGAAGCTTGATCACAATGTTCATGTCTTCGCCGGGATAGCCTCCCCGGTATCCTCCGACCGCAATCACCTTATCTTTCTGAAACACCCCGAATGCACCTGAGATGATAATGAGACCATTGACGACGCTCCAGCCTATCCTTCCACCCAGAAAAGCTTTCGTATATTCGACGTTTTGCAGCGCCGGCAGCAGCTTACGGGGAAAACGAACATCCTTGACGATCCCGTCTTCTACTGTGCAGCTGTTGACGATGCGGACGTTGCCGCCGACGGCAATCGTTTCTTCGGGATTCTCCATATAGACCCGGGCAATCCTCGTTAAAGCATCCTTTTCCAGCAAAGAATCCGCATCAATGGTTGAGATAAGCCGGTAATGGGAAAGATTGATGCCTGCATTCAGTGAATCGGCCTTCCCCCCATTTTCCTTATCCACCAAATAGAGATTGGGGTACTCGGGATTGTGGTAAACCCCTCTGACTTTTCCTGTCCGAATGCGGCTTGAAAGCACGGGATGAATGAGTTCCAGCTCAAATTCGTCGATCATGCGCTGCAAGGTGTTATCCTGCGATCCGTCGTTGACGACGATCACTTCATATTCCGCATAATTGAGAGCCAGCAAGGACCTTGCGTTCTCAATAATCGTTAATTCCTCATTATAGGCGGGGACCAATAAGGATACCGGCGGGAGATGACTGGAGCTGGATAGCTTATTCATCCGGTTATACTGGATGCCCCGCTTGATTGAGAAAATATGGCGAATCGAAAATCCGAATATGAAATAATAAAGCACCGTTACGAGAACCACATAAAATAGAGCAGCGTAGCTGTAAAACAACAGGAATTCTCTTAACCGGTCCAAGAATGAATCCGCAACTACTTGATAGCCAAAAACCCACATGGATGCGCCTCCCTCCTAAACGACACGATAAATTCGTGTATGTTTGCGAAATATTTTGTCATAGGTGTACATCAATGTGTTGTATTGCGTCAGCTTGTCCAAATTGTGCAGCTGCATGGACAGATGCTTAAGCTCCTCATCGATCAGCCCCTGCAGGAATTCCCCGTGTTCTGTGCCTTGAGCCGCAGCCGCGCTCTCACAAAGCGCAAACATGCCTTCTTCTCCCATTTTGAGCATGCCTTTGGCACATGTGTACACCACACGCTGGTCGGCGTCTGCCAGACTGGATTTCATCATTTCCACGTAGGCGGTATTTCCAATGTTCGCCAATGCCTCTAACGTCAATCTGCGAATATCCAGATTCGGGTGGCCCAGCAGCTTGCTGACCACATTCTTTGGAAGCAGGCGGGAGCTTCTCAAATACACATCCACCGCTTTTCGTTGAATGTCCTCATGCTTGGAATCCATGAGCCGGAATACAGCCGAGGCGGCTGCCGGGTCGGTGTAATCGTGCATCCCAGTCAGTCCGATCTGGATGTAGGCCGGATTCTCATGATTCACGTATTTCGTGTACAAGGAAACTGTCTCCAGCTCAGACTCCGCCATGATATCAACGATCAGCTCATAACATTTCTTATTGTGCTTGAGCAGGAGCTGGACCATCGCTCCGAGGTCCTGCTGATTGCGGGCGCACTTTGCCGCAGCCCGGGCCACCACAAACAGCGAGGAATTCATCGGATGCTCCTTTAACATTTCCAGCAAAGCCGGCACCGCCTCCTTCACCCTCATACACCCCAAATGATAGGCGGCATCCAGCTTCACCGGATAAGAGCGGTGATTGAGCCTTGCCAGATGATGCTGCACCAAGCCAAGGTCTTCGCAAAGCCGGATCAGCTTGTGCCGCTGCTCGCCAGCGAAGCATTCCATCATATC
Organism: Paenibacillus sp. FW126-R14; assembly: GCF_058789495.1. Taxonomy (NCBI): domain Bacteria; kingdom Bacillati; phylum Bacillota; class Bacilli; order Caryophanales; family Paenibacillaceae; genus Paenibacillus; species Paenibacillus sp. FW126-R14. The sequence goes on from NZ_JBYTBS010000031.1 coordinate 69,070, forward strand.
GTTCAGCTTTTCCTGCATCGCCTCCATTTCTACCTTGTTCATCGTCCATGGGGGGACTCTTAATGGCTCCACACCGTCAAGATTGGCTTGAACATAGGTCAAGTAATCCTTGAACTTCGTTTGAAACCGCTCAAAGAGCTTCCTCCTTTGGATATTTCTCAGCTTGATCGCATAAATGAATGCCATGCAAACAAGATTAAAAGCAATAATGATATATAACGCTTGTATGGCTACGTTAAGATTTGTATACACTTCATAAACTCCTCTCCTGCTTCAGCTGCCCGATTTATCGGTAACGGGACCGTTAATCTTCTGCATAGCCTCTTTCATGATCGAGTAGCTTTGTTTGGGTCGTTCCACATAATCGACCTTCTCCTCCCATCGCTGCCATGTGTACTTCGGCAGACGGGATACCGGATACGGCTCCGCCGAGTCTTCCCTGCCCAGCACTTTATTGTCCTGTACAATCCACGGTACGATGCGAACGCCTTCCACTTGAGACACTTCGAATTTGTTCCGGCTCGGTTGGTTGTAGTTGATCACACTCAGGGAACTCGGATCGCTGAATCCGAGCAGCATCCAAGGAATACGCATTTCGAGCACCTGATCGTGAGCCTGCCACATCGCCTTGGAATTATAGTCGGGACGAGACGGATCGCTGTAGCCTCTCTCTAGTCCCCCTACCTCCACATCGCCAAACGGATGGTCAAACCGGGAATCCGGATGTTCCAGAAGATAATTTACGGCCAGTTTCCATGGCTTGAAAATCCCTGAATCATCCTGCTTTTCCTTCGGATCGATCTCCGGCAATCCGGAACGCTCATATAGTCTGGCGTGAAGATCATAATTGGAAGCGATCATCATGCGGCCTTTATTTTCGTCAGACAGCTCAATGAGAGTTTCCAATCCTTCATCCAATGTGACACCAGGAAGCTGTGGAGCATGACGATTTCCTCCGGCTATCGTATCCACTCCAAGATATACGCTTCGCCGGGATGGATCGTAGGGTTCGGACAGCTTGGCCATTAGATATAGATACCCTTCGTCATGCGTGGCCCAGATCTCCTCAAACCCGGGAACCTGCAAGTCCAGCCGCTGCTTATCGTCTCCGAGCCGCTCCCAATCCGAGGCGTCTCCGTCAATGGAAATCTTATTATCCTTGCTGGGGAACATCCCCAATACTCCGAAAAAGGACTCATTGGTCAGCGTATTATACCAGTACGCGCGCCGGTCCGCTTCGTCATAGCGTTGGGTGTTCCACGTCTTTTTGAACCATTCGTCCTGCCACGTGAACAAAATCGCCCCCGCATAGCCGGCCCCATGGATTTCCTGCAATAAATCGGCATCAATCTCCCCTTGCTGCTTCTCGTTATGACCGCCTTGATTGCGACCGAGCGTTCCCAAATGGGCAACCCCTACAGAAGCAGGCACGCCGTATTCCGTAATCATGACCGGCATGTCGGGGTGGGCCTCTTTTAATTTATGCAAATACGTTGCGTAGCTGTCGATTTGTCCCTTACTGTTGGTCATCGTCTGGAAGGTGCTATCAAATGTAAAAAAATCCGGGTAGTACGGGTACACATGATACGAGGCAAAATATCCCGCCGCCCAATCGCTCGCCGCGATAAGAGTAGGATCGACGCTGACCATATCCTCTTCAATAAGCGGCTCTCCCGGATGCTCCAGCGGATCGGTGGTCACCCAATTGGCGAAAGCAATGGGATGCTGCCAGCCGTACTGGATTTCCGTTTGCGCCGCCGTATCCATCATAAAGGCCAGCCACTTTTCAAAAGCAGTCGCTCCCGGTTTATTGCGGAAGTGTTTCCCTTCATAATCGGGGGTATCCGCGTGCAGCTCGTCGGTTCCCTTCACCATTTTGGGCTCCCACTCCGTGCCGACAATCCAACTCATGAGATAAGGGCCTGCGTTGTATTTGTACACACCTCCAGCTTTTCCCGAATGCGGCTCGGGTGTCAGTGTCGCTTTGCCATAAACCGCCGCAACCGCATCTTTGATTTCCTGCTCGAACTTCTGCTTAACCTGGGGATCATACGCATCCTGCCCTTCAATCAGCTGTTCCTCGGGACTCCATATGCCCTGTATAAAAAACAGCGGATCCTTCTGATGCGCCCTATTGTATTTGACCAAGGCTTCATAGAATTCAGGCATCATGATCGTATAGATACGGATGACATTCGCCCCCATATCCTGGATCATTTTGAACCATCGCTCATAATCATCCTCCGAAATGGCCAATTCACCGGGAAAATGTCCAGGGATGGTCGCCCCCATATTTACCCCCTTGGCGAAATAAGGCTTCCAGGCTTGATTGGCATACTCCTCCATGCCCGTTCCGTTGGTCCTAAACTTCACATGTGTGCCGTCGGCCGTCGTCGTGCTTTCTATTTTTACAAAAACAGGACGCAGCCAATAAAAGAGCACACCGGCTATAATCGCAACGACAAAACCGAGCTTTAACACGAATTTGAACCACTTGCGCATCCTATTCACCTTCGATAGTTTCTGAAAATTATGCTTTCTGGTTGTCATATTACGGCAATTAGGGCTGTTTGTCTGTTTTCTATCTGTTAAAAATTGTTATCCATTCAAGAAAATTGTGTTCCTTTTTTAAATTTTGTTATCAAAGGTTTAACATTTTAATAGAAAAAGGCATAGAGTGTTAACTCCATGCCTTTGGTGGGTTTTATTTTGACTTGTAAGTTACAAAACGGATCTTCTTCTTGCTACACAGACCTGATAATTCGCGGCAATAAGGGCAGAAGCCGATCCATCGTAATCGGATCATCGAAATTCCATTTTCCTTCTAATATATGAACATAATCTTCTCCCAACGATTTCCAATAAGGATCATTCGTTACGCTCTGTGCCTTACGCTTGGAACGTTCATACTCATCCACGAGCAGAAACAGATGGTCAGCCTTGTAATCCTTGATCATCTCGGGTTCAATAGCGAAAAACGGAATCTTTCTGGCAATCAAATCTTTCACTTTATCAGAAGGTTCGAAAGCTAAAGGATGATATAGTGTAAATGCTACACCTCTCATTCCCATGACATAGATGACACCATCATTCACAACGAAAATGGTAGCTTGCTTCCGTTTATCCATAGGATCGGCAAACAGCCGCTTCCATATCTCATTGGATCTCTGCTCATGGCTCTCCACCCAATTTCGCGCTTGGTTGGTCCTGCCGAATAGATCAGCTACTTTAAAAAGCCGGTCATACGTATGTTCGAACCGGTCAATAGCTACGATTGGAGAAATATCGGACAACTTATCTATCCAATCAAGCCGGAAAGCACTATATACAATAAGATCGGGATTCAATGCTTTCACCTTACCCGGTTCACCTAAGAGCCCGACATCTGCTATGTTGCTCAATTCCTCGCGATAGACTACTTTTTTGCCAATTACCGTCATATCTGCACCAATCGGCCTAATGCCTATAGCCAATAAATCGCCAAGTACAGCACCCACTGCCACAACTCTTGTAAAAGGGCTTGCGGTTCGCTCATTTGTTATCCCTTTGTTGCTTTTTGTGCGGACATATTGTTTGGGAGTCATCCCCGTCTCATGCCGAAACTTGCGGGAAAAATAATATTCGTCCTTAAAACCGACTCGGCGGGCAATCTCGCGTAAAGGGTCATCCGTTTGGAGAAGAAGCTCCTTGGCCCTGTTAATGCGTACCTCAGTTAAATATTCAAGCGGTTTTTTGCCAATCAAGGACTGAAACAAATCACTATATTTCCAACGGCCCACACCTGACATTCGCGATAGCAGCTCAACCGTAATTTCTTCCCGATAGTTGTGATTAAGATAGTTAATCGTTTGTTGAACAGCTGATGTGGCATCGGTGAAAGCGTGCATGGTTTGGACATTTTCCATAAGCAATACAAGAAGCTCTTGCAGACGAATCTGCTGCTTACAACGTTCTACGTACTCATGTCTCAAAGCATCGCTAGCTCCATGAGCAACCTGTTCCAGCAAATCGACAAGCCGCGACAATGGCCTTACATCGATCTTCGTCTCATATGGAACACAGGGCCCAATGTCAATAGACGGTTCTTTTTCCCCCAAGCCATAGGCATGGAAGCGAATCATATACACAGCTCCAAGCAAATCACTTCCGCCGCTAATCTCTATTTCCGCCTTGTCCCCTGGGGCCAGAAGCATACAAGATCCTTGATCCGCATACAGGATATGCCCGGCCAGATGAAGATTGCCTCCCGTTCGAGCAAAACAAACGAGCCGATGGCCCGTCCTATCCGTGGGAACAACCAGCTTGTTGGATAGCAAATCTATAATTTTAACCTCTAATATATCGTATATATACATGTCAGGGATCTCCTCCTTCTCCGTCCATGCCTGCTAGTGCTTAGGGATCTCTACGTTTTTGTCCAATAAAAAAACAGTTATTTCTCCATTGTTAAGTGTAGCAAAAAAAAATATTATTATCGAGTATGATAATCATTATCAATTCAAAGGGGATTTAATCAGATGAACAGCAAAAAATCAACTCGTTTCATACCAAAAATAGCTGTGCTATTAGCATTGCTTATCACTGTATTAGGTTGCGCAAAATCAGAGCCAGCAGCCAATGATAAAACGACTCCGGCACAGAAACCAAAGGAGATCACCGTTTCCTGGATGAGAGATTTGGGCCCGTCGAATCCTCATGCCTACTACCCTAATCAATTATTTTCCCAATCGATGATTTACGAGCCGCTTGTCAGCTATAACGAAGGCGGAGAGCTTAAGCCTTATCTTGCCGAGTCATGGAACATTTCCACGGATGGAAAAGAGTACACGTTTAAACTTCGTAAAAATGTTAAGTTCTCGGATGGTTCATCCTTTAACGCTGCTATCGTGAAAAGAAATTTCGATGCCATCATGAAAAACAAAAGCACGCACTCTTGGCTTGGCATAGCAAAGGTGTTGGAGAAAACCGAGATTGTTGACGAGCAGACGATTAAACTAACTCTCTCTGAGCCGTATTACCCCACCTTACAGGATTTGGCGACAGTTCGGCCTTTTCGTTTCCTAGGTGAGGCTGGCTTCCCAGAAGGCGATGATACCCTCAAAGATCTAAAAGCGCCGATAGGTACAGGTCCGTGGATGATTACGGAGTACAAACAAGATCAATACACCGTATTCACTAGAAACCCTAATTACTGGGGTGAGCAGCCAAAGGTTGATAAAGTAACGGTGAAAATCATTCCTGACAGCGAAACGCGCGTACTAGCTTTTGAAAAAGGCGAACTGGATATGTTATTTGGCGAAGGCGCAATTAGTCTGGATGCCTATAAACAACTGCAAAGCACAGGCAAATATGGAACAGCTCTCTCTGATCCGGTAGGTACAAGAAATATATTATTGAACTCCACCAACGATAAGCTTGCGGATCTACGAGTCCGTCTTGCTCTCCAACATGGCGTGAATAAACAGAGCATCGTGGATGGTATTACAGGCGGTGTAGAACAAAAAGCAGATTCTCTTCTGTCTAACAACTATCCTTACGTGGATTTGAAAGTTAACCCGATTGAATACAGCACAGCCAAAGCAATGGCATATCTAGATGAAGCCGGTTGGAAACTGGCCCCGGGACAAACCATTCGAGAAAAAGACGGCAAAAAATTAGAGCTGGAATTAGTGTACGATAAAACGGATCCGATTCAAAAAACAATGGGAGAAGCCGTACAGGCGGCATGGGGAGAGATCGGCGTTAAGCTGAACATCACCGGTATGGAATTAACAACGGCAACGAAGCTGCTGCGAGAAGGAAAGTTCGACGTTCGCTTCTGGTTTAATTCCGGTGTACCTTATGATCCTCATACGCTAATTAATGCTGTGAAAGAACCAAGTTTTGGTGTAGCTGAAGCCCACTCACGCATTCCTATGAAGCAGGAGCTGGACCAGAAGATACAGACGGTACTTGCCTCCACGAATGAAGTGGAACGCAAAAAGCTTTATACGGAAATTTTGACAACTTTGCATGAGCAGTCCGTCATCGTACCCATTTCTTATATTAAACAAACCGTTGTTTACAATAAATCCTTATCCAATGTTACCTTCCCTGCAAGCCGTTGGGATCACCCTTTCAATGGCATTAAGTAGATATATTGGGAAGCGACTACTTGCGATTATTCCTCTGGTCATTTTCGCCACACTGCTCACATTTATCTTGACTCAGCTTTCGCCGGTGGACCCGGCGGAAGCTTATTTCTCGGCTTCGCATATTCAACCGACAGAGGAACTTCTTGCTGAGAAGAGACAAGAACTGGGGCTGAATCAACCGCTTTACGTGCAGTACTGGCATTCGCTGACCCAAATCGCCCGGCTTGATTTCGGAACATCCTATCTGTCCAATAAACCTGTATGGGACGAGGTGACACTGCGACTGCCGGCTACCTTGCAGCTTGCTTTCAGCAGCATCATCTTAACGATTATTGTCAGCATAGGACTGGGGTATTTGTCAGCTGTTTACTCCCATAGCTGGGTTGATTATTTCAGCAAAGCACTTTCCTTTTTTGGGGCATCCATTCCGCAATTCTGGCTAGGCTATTTATTGATCTTTTTCTTCGCTGTTCAATTGGATTGGTTGCCCGTTAATGGCATGGGAAGCTGGAAGCATCTCATCCTGCCTTCACTAACCCTGTCACTTGCACTTATCGCGGTCTATAGTCGACTTTTGCGGGCAAGCATTTTGGAGCAATTGCAAGAAGTTTATGTATTATATGCCAGAACTCGTGGCATTCATGAAAAAGTGATTTTGCTTAAACACGTGATGAAAATTGCCATCTCCCCCGTCATTACCGGCTTAGGCATGAATTTCGGCAAGCTGCTCACGGGTACGATTATTGTCGAGCAAGTCTTTTCATGGCCTGGGATTGGCAGATACTTCATTGAAGCTATCTTTAATCGTGATATTCCGGTCGTTCAATGCTATGTGCTTCTCGCTGCATGCGCATTTCTTCTCTGCAACCTGATCGTTGATTTAGTACAAATGTATATGGACCCTCGAATTTCTTTGAAAGGAAGAACCGATTCGTGATTAAACCTATGAAGAATCTTCTCTCAGGCAGGAAGACCATCATCGCGTGCTCTTGCTTCCTGCTGCTTTGTTTCTTAATCACGATTCTGGCACCTTGGCTGGCCCCCCATGATCCGATCAAGGTCAATCTAGCATTGAAGCTGCAGCCGCCTTCGTCTGACTATTTATTAGGTACGGATCATTTGGGCCGTGATCTATTATCCCGACTATTGTACGGAGCTCGCATATCGTTAGGCTTAGTTTTCCTTGTGTTTATTTTATCCTTAACCATAGGGCTAATCGTTGGCACGGTTGCGGGGTACAAAGGCGGATGGATCGACAACTTCCTCATGCGTTTCTGCGATGGCGTTATGGCTTTTCCAAACCTTGTGCTTGTGCTCGGAATTGTAGCTATGCTAGGTCCCGGTATTATGCAGATCGTGTTTGCCCTGCTTCTTGTTCAATGGGTAACCTATGCTCGTATGTTTCGCGGCCTCGTTGTTAGTTTAAGAGAACGTCAGTTTATTACGGCTGCGATTATAAGCGGGTCCTCGCCTTGGACCATTATGAGGAAACACATGATACCCAATGTCCTGCCCCCTATTGTCGTGATCGGGACACTTGAGATTGGCTGGGCGATTATGGATATATCTGCACTTTCTTTCCTTGGCTTAGGCATTCAGCCGCCTACCCCTGAGTGGGGTGCCATGATTCATGAGGGCAAGAGCTACATTCGGAGCCATCCCGAACTGATGATGTACCCCGGATTTTTCATTTTACTTGTGGTCATTAATTTTAATCTGCTCGGCGAAGCTCTTTCGACTAAATTCGGGGTGAAGAAACGTTTTTAAACAAGGAGTGAAGCTACATTGGACACCTCCCGCAACGTACTGCAGGTAAGTGGTTTGAACGTCAAAGTTACTACAGATCAAGGCCAACTTCAGCTTCTTCACGATATCCATTTTAACTTAGCAGAGGGTCAAATCCTCGGGCTAGTAGGCGAAAGCGGAAGCGGAAAAAGCGTTACCTGCCATTCTCTTTTGCAATTAATGGATCAACATACAAGTGTAGAAGGCAGCATTCAACTGGGTGGCCGTGAGCTTAACGGCTTGGCTCCGAAGGAGATGCGCCGCATTCGGGGCAAGGAAATGGGATTTATTATGCAAAATCCGATGAATGCCTTTACGCCAGTGTATTCAATTGGCAATCAATTCATCGAGACCATCCGTACACACAGCAAGCTGAGCAAAAAAGAAGCTTATGAGCTGGCTGCCGTTTCTCTAGAAGAAGTGAATTTGCCCAAGCCTTACGAGATTCTCAAGATGTATCCTTTTCAACTGAGCGGAGGTATGCTGCAGCGGGTGATGATTGCTATGTGCATGTGCCTGAAACCCGCCGTCGTCATCGCTGATGAACCAACGACTGCACTCGATATGGTCAATCAATTGCAAGTGTTAACACAGCTGGAAAGGTTGCGGTCGGAATGTGGCACAACCATTTTGCTGATTTCTCATGACTTAAGCGTCATTGCAGAGATGGCCGATGAAGTTATGGTTATGCAGCATGGGAAAATGGTTGAACATGCCAATGTCTTTGAACTATTCGATCGCCCTGCAAATGACTATACAAAAAAATTGCTAAACGCGAGGTTGCAGCTGCCCGATCCTTCTAACATGCAAACGGTCGAGTATGCTGTAAACTTCTAAAAATGGGGTAACAACAATGAGTTTGTTGCAAGTACAGGAAGTCAGTCATACTTACGGAAAAAATAGATTATTTGGCTCAACACGCCAACAACCGCCGATCCTTTCCAACATTTCCTTCTCCATAGATGAAGGCGTTTGTCTAGGTTTATTGGGAAGCAGCGGCGCCGGGAAAAGCACACTTGGCAAAGTCATTCTTGGTTTGGAGAAACCACAGCAAGGTAAGATCATCTTTATGGGGAACGATATGTACAGCATGAATGCAACAGCCCGCAGAAAGATTCGTCGAGATCTGCAAGTTGTTTTTCAAGATTGTTATTCGGCTGTTAATCCACGCATGTGTGCCGAACAGATCATTGGAGAGCCGCTCAGCAACTACAAGTCCATGTCGCCGCTTGAACAAAAGCGAGCAATCGGCGAGCTGTTGGAAAGGGTCGGTCTGCAGGCAGCGGACATGGTGAAATACCCCCATCAATTCAGCGGCGGCCAACTGCAAAGAATCAACATTGCCAGGGCGATTGCGCTGAACCCGAAACTCATCGTATTAGATGAGCCGATTAGCAGCCTTGATATGGTTAATCAAAGCCAAATTTTAGCGTTGTTGCATGACTTGAAGCTATCATTTGGGCTTTCTTATCTGTTCATCACCCATGACATCAAGGCTGCTTACGCCCTTTCGGATCGGTTAGCGGTCATGGATCAAGGAGAGCTTGTGGAGCAGTTCGAAAATAAGGCATCGATTTTCACATCGTCACATCCTGCTGTGAAGCTTCTGTTGCAATCCGTCCTTGCTGAGCATCCCCGAGATCGGAAAATCAAATCCGTTAAAGCGGAATGTCAGTCGCTATGAACATAAATGGCCCCTTATCTTTACCTTTTATAAAGCTATATGCCATTACTTTTCTATTCTTCAGCGCGAATCCGATCTTGAATATCATTGTGCCTCTGCGCAGCGAAGCTCAAGGCGCAAGCAATACAGAAATTGGCGTCATGATGGGCGCTTATATGATAACGAGCATGCTCTTCCGTCCGTGGGCGGGCAGTATCGTTCATCGCTTCGGGCCGCTGTCTGTATTACGCGCTTTGTTACTTGCAAATGGCCTTATTCTAATTCTGTATACGACAACTGGGCTGGAATGGTACTTCGCTCTTCGTGCTATGCAGGGGGTAACGACGGCATTTTTCTCCTTATCGCTGCAACTTGGTATTGTTGATAAGCTGGCTCACCAAGATCGTTCTCAGGGCATATCGCTTTATTTGTTAGCAGGCATGCTGCCTACCGTAATCGGTCCTATTCTGGCATTAACCTTGTGGGATTGGGGCGGAATGAACGCATTCACCACTTCTATGATCATTATTGCCCTTGCCACAGGTATCTTAGGCTTCACGGCTCCGCTGCCCTCCGGTTCGCAAGTCACTCAGGACCAGCAACAGCATGCAAGCTCCATGTCTTCTCAGCTGCGCCAGCTGTGGACTCATCGTGCATTTCTCGTATGCAGTACAGCCATGCTGGTTGCTTCTGTCTCCTTTGGGGCTGTTACAACGTTTATTGCGCTCTATACGAAACAAAGCGGTGTCGGTCATGCCGGCATTTACTTGATGCTCCAAGCTGGCGTGATGGTTTTTTGCAGATTCGCTCTACGCAAAAAAGTTCCTTCAGACGGCCAATGGCATCCCCGTTTTCTCGTCGGCTTACTGCTAAGTATGGCTGTTGGTTTGCAGCTATTAGCACTAGCCGTATATGGCGGAGCATCATTCATGTATACGGGTTCCATGTTGATTGGGTTAGGTATGGCACTGCTCTACCCCCATTTAGTAACGTATTTGACCATAGTTCTGCCAATGTCCTCCCGCAATACGTTAATCGGTGTGTTCATTGCCGTATCCGATCTTGGATCTGTACTTGGCAACATTGTGATGGGCACGATTGCCGATCATTTGTCCTATGCTTATATGTATGGCATATGCGCTGGCTTATTGCTGACCTCTGTTGCGATTGTACTCATAAGCGGTCGCCGTTTAGCGAGTGAATAAATGGAAGAAGCCTCCGAAGCCGCGTAGATGGCGATGGAGGTTTTTTTGTCATCTTATTTTCAAGTATCCCCTTCTCCAATTTTAAATGGAGCAGCTCCATATCAGATCAGCGTTATGGGAGATATACGCTAAAATGATGTCGATGAATTCTTTGCAGAGGCTGATTCTTTGGGTTAGGATGGTTTCTTCTTTTAGGGCTTCTTCGTATTTAGTTTGGACTCCTTGCATGGTTGCCACCTCACTTCATTACGCAATAACGTACCAGTATAAAAAATGTTATATGGTACGTTATTGCGTATAGTCAACAACTAAACTTGATTACTCGAAAGGTGATCCGGCCATGACAAAAAAGGTAATCGTTAAAATAGCTGAACTTACTAAAAAGCACAACATCTCCTTGCGCGAATTATCCAGGCTGTCGGATGTTAGGCATGCCGCGCTAAGTGAGTTGGCAAATGGGAAACGGGAGAATATTAATTTTAGTCATATTGTGAGGATCGCAGAGGCTCTGAAGATTCAGGATATACGGGAGATTGTTGATTTGGTTGAGGTTGATGAGTAGACAACTCGAGTAAATGATAAAACCCTAGATGCATTTAAGCTTCTAGGGTTTCTGATACTTCTTGCTGGATGAACCATCTCATTCATGACTTATCCTTCCCAAGCAGTTCAATTACTTTATCAAGCTTCTTCCCCATTTCAACATCGTGTTTCTTCTTCCAATCAAAATATCTAATGCCGCTTATCAACGCAACAACTAACAATGCTACCAAAAGTAACGAAATCAGTTGCATTAAACCAGCTATTACTGAAAACGAAAATCCCATCTACTATTTCCCCCTCAACATATAATCTTTGATTAAAAATTATAAATACTTTCCG